>JAQBPR010000227.1 GCA_028287395.1 Bacilli bacterium | reverse complement strand
CCCTTTTATCGATGGCAATGGAAGGACGGCTCGCTTATTATTAAACTTTGAATTAATGAAATCTGGTTATCCTCCAATCGTTATTGAAAAGGAAACAAGAGCTGAATATTACGCTGCGCTAGATGAGCCTCATACAACAGGAGATAACGGAAAGTTCATCAAGCTAGTTTCTAACATTGTAGATCAAACATTTGATTTGTATTTAAAGTTACTATAGAGCCATAAATAATTCAAAAAGTCTGCCCAGGCCCTATGCCCAAGCAGACTTTTCTTTTAGTTAATTATGACACCCCCCAGGAACCGGAAGTATCCATCATCGCAATAACGACCGCATTAGAATGAGGTTTATAAACGTCTTCCCAGGTTTTAAAACGTAAATCAACTGGTGCAATATGGTGAATTCCTGGATTCCCGGAATTAGCGTTACGGCGTAGATTTTCGAGGATAGTCCGCTTTTTATCGAGGTTTGAGGAAATTCCCTTTTTACGAACATCTTGAAAAACAATGTCCGAAACCTGCATCTGGTGTTTTTCTTTTTCCAATAAATTAGGTAGTTCTAATTCTTCGAAAAGCATATTTTGCAATTCTTCCATCGAAACATCTGCTTCAAAATATTCATCACCGGGTTGGTCCCCTGCCGTACCTTCGCCTTTTCCGCCAGATTTGTCAGCAGGATCTGCACCCAACACATCGCCAACCTGGCTATCGCCATCGCCTTGACCTACATGCTTCGCTTTATTGAAGTTATAACGGAAACGGTATTCGTCTAAACTGCGTATGGGAATTTTGATGATTTGTTTTCCTTTAGAAAGAATAATACTCTCATCGGTCACTAAATCAGGCAAGTTTTGCTTGATCGCTTCGTTAACTTTTTGTTGATGGCGGATTTGATCCTGATAGCCTTTGCGGTGCAAGGACCAGTCCTCGCGAGAAATAATAAATGAAGATTGGGTCATGATCAAACACCCTTTCCGGATTTTTTATAAATAGAATCGTTACTCCAATATATTCAAAAGGATTTTGGATATGTGATTAGTTGTAAGTCATTATGTCTTGCGCTTTTATTATTTAGTTAATTTACTCCCACATGACTCGCGAATGATCAGCTCGGTTTCAACGACTACATTACGCGCATACATTTGATTGTTAATAATGTCGAATAACATCATAGCGGCTAATTTACCGATTTTTTCTTTGTTTTGTTTAATTGTCGTAAGTGAAGGAGAGGTATAGCGCGAAGCTTCAATGTCATCGCAGCCGATAATAGCCACATCTTCAGGTATTCTATAACCATGCTGCTTTAAAGCGCGCATCGCACCAATCGCCAACAAGTCAGAGCCTGCAAATATGGCTCTAGGCACATGTCCGCTCTCGATTAATCTTGTCATTGCATCATAACCGCTGGGTTCGAAAAAAGTATCACTATGGATAAACATATGGGGGTTTACCGTTAACCCAAAGTTTTCAAGCGAGGCAATTAAACCCTGTTCCCTCATATTTGAAATTTCGGAATGCGATGTGCTGCCTATATAACCAATTTCTCGGTAACCCATCAAATAAAAATGCTCGACTACTTTTGTAGATATTTTAAAGTTATCTGACATAATATTTCCGGAATTTTGACCGGTTAGCTGTAAATCAACGCCAATACAAGGGAATTTGCTGTTATCTAAAGAGTAGATGCCATGCTCAACCTCTTGTCCAGAAATGATAATGCAACCATCCACCTGAAAATGCTGGCATCTTGCTAAGTATTCATCGCCCGCGGGATGAAAGTTTTCATTGGAGAAGAAAAGCAAGTCGTATCCAAGAAAGCCCATCTGCTTTTTAAAAGCATTTAACACTTCGACGAAGAAGGGGTGGGTGAAATCAATGTTTAACTTACCAGCGAAAATAACGCCAATCAGATTGGACTTCTTAGTTGCCAACGTTTTAGCGGAATTGGAAGGGATATAGCCGATTTCTTGCATGATTTTCATGACTCTTTGCTTGGTTTCGTCCGATACATCACTATAGTTATTAATAATTTTCGAAACCGTGGAAATGGATACACCCGCGATTTTCGCGACTGTTTTAATGTTTACAGTCATAGATGGATCTCCTTTCACCAATTTAACGAAAATTTAGTTGAAATAAATCGAATTGCGAAAATGGTTTCGTTAAATTTATAATAAATCAATTTAATACTTGAAGTCAACGAATTTATGAAAACTCAGCTTTAATAATAAAGCAATCGCTTATTCGCTGAACCCCTTCGAAAATAGCAGATAAACCGTGCGGTCGCATGTTGCAACAGTGGAAAAATAGCATAGATAAAGAAAAGTTCTCGTTGTAAAAAATACCTCTTTACAAATTCCAAAGTTTGGTTAATAATAAGTTTATCGAAACCGGTTTCGATAAAAATGCTTTGCTAGCGAATGCGTCGGATTGAGCCGGATTAAGATAACAACAACCTTATTGGGGGGTATTCAAAAATGTTTAAAAAGGGTTCTGCATTATTAATGGTTTCAGCCTTAGTCGTTGTATTGTCAGCATGCGGTGGGGCAGCTACAACGGTAAGTACAAGTTCTCCTGATGCGGGAACAGCGGCAACGGTTGCTCCAAAAGCAACGGATGCACCAGCAGCTAAGCAAACAGTAATTAAAATGATCGGTTGGAAGCAACAAGCAGAAAATGACTGGATTACTGATTTCAATAAGAAATTTGAAGCGGCTCATCCGGAATATAAAATTGATTACACGATTTCTCTTCCAGATGATCCTTACAAACAATTGCAATTAACTCGGATGAATGCAAACGACGTGGATATCATGCCTCATTTATCTTCCTTTATTCTCGGACCGAAAGACTATACTCCGGGTGCGGATACACCACCTTGGCTAGATTTTATTAATAGTGGAAAGATTTTGGACATAACGGGTCAAGCTTTTGTTAAGAACTACAGAGCCAATGATATTTTAAAAGGTACTACGATTAATGGAAAAGTATATGGAATTCCAACTGGATCCGTTGCTATCGATGGACTTTTCTATAACAAGGATATTTTTGCAAAATACAATTTAAAAGTACCTACAACTTGGACTGAATTCTTAGCTGTCCTTAAAACTTTAAAAGATAAAGGGCAAGCTCCACTTGGTGTTGCAGGTAAAGATTTATGGCCGCTCCATCTTTTGACTCAAGGTCTTGAAGCAAGTATTCTCGACGACCAAGATAAGTTCGTAGAAGGTATGTGGAAAGGAACAGCCAAATTTACTGATCCACAACCGGTTGAAGTGCTTGCTAAAGAGAAAATTCTAATGGACAATTACGTACTTGATGGTTTTATGGGTGTTGATTACGCTTCATTACCAACGCTGTTTACTTCAGGTAAAGTAGCAATGATTGCTGATGGATCATGGGATGCTCCGGTATATGAAAAAGCAGGCATGCACTATGGTTACTTCCCAGTACCAGGTAATGAAGATCCAAAGAAAAACACTGACTTGGCAGGTAAATATGACTTGACCTTCATGATTGGTGCAAAAGGTCCAAACACGGCAGGCGCTTTGAAATGGTTGGAAGAATTCTCGAAACCGGAAAATTATGCAGGTTGGGTTAAAGCTGCAGGTTTCGAAGCGACACAGGACAACATAGTGGCTAGTCCATTTAGTACTGAAATCGCTCCATATCTGAAGGGTTTCAAACTAGCTTATGAGCAAATATTTATCAACAAGCCAAATGAAGGGGAACACATTAAAAATGCGGATCAGCATGCTGAGTTCCTTGCACCGGGTGGTCCAATCAAATCAGCGCAAGATCTTGCTGTAATTCAACAAAAAGAATGGGAAGCTGCTAAGTAATTTTGTAGCCCATGCAACACAATAAAATATATAAATAACTTACGGGGTCTGGCTATCAAATCGCAGACCCCGTATTTATCAAAAAATGCGGAAGATTTTATACAGGCGAGGGGTGTTTGATATGTACCCATTTGGAAAAGGGATATCGAGATTTATGCCCTATTTCTTGTTGTTATTTCCAATTGCGCTCTATGTTGCTTTTTATTTTGGCCCTGCGATTTTTACAGTGATTTATTCTTTTACAGATGTAAGCACAATCATTGACAAACCTTATCATTTTGTAGGGTTGGATAATTTTCACGCTGTATTTTTCTCTAGTAATTCACAAGAGCGTTGGATGTCCTTGTATAGAACGCTAAAGTTTACGTTTTTGGTCACGATCATTCAAAATTCGGTGGGGTTAATGGTTGCTGTGCTGATTAATCAAAAGCTAAAAGGCGATCGGTTTTATCGTTCAGTATTCTTTTTACCTGTTGTGCTTGGGGTCACCATTGTCGCGCTTATTTGGACGATGATGTTTAATCCGATCAGCGGCCCGGTTCAGAGCTTGTATGGTCTCTTTCATTATAAGGATGTTTTTTTTGGGAGCTTTACGCATTCATTCAATTATATTATTTTTGTTCAAATATGGCAGTACATGGGATATTCTATGCTTATCTTTTTAGCTGGACTACAATCCATTCCTAAGGATTTATATGAAGCCGGTCACATGGATGGCACAACGAAATGGCAGTCCTTCAAAAATATTACGTTCCCTTTAATCGCACCTGCATTTACCGTTAACATTCTTCTTTCAATTATTGGTGCAATGCAAACTTTTGATATTATTTATGCTTTGACACAAGGGAATTTTGGTACTAGAACCCTTGGGTTTGATGTATTTAATGAAACATTTAGAATAGGAAAAACAGCTATGGGTCTTCCTTCGGCATTATCTGTAGTCCAATTCCTATTTATATTCGGGTTTGTTATAGTTTCTCAATATTTATTGCGTAAAAGAGAGGTGGAGCAATAATGCCCTCATCAACAAAAGCAAAGACAGTTTCTTATATGGTCATTCTATTATTAATAGTTGTTTACCTCTTTCCATTATTATTTGTTTTAAATACCTCATTTAAAACAGTTGAAGAATTTCTGATAAGTCCACTCAGCATTTCAACAAGGTTCCATTGGCATAACTATGTCGAAGCTTGGAGTCAAGGGAAATTCTCCATTTATATATGGAATAGTATTTATTACACGGTTGTTTCAACTTTTTTCACCATATTATTATCTATGTTTGCAGCCTTTCCTGTGGCTCGAAAATATATTTGGGGAAGCACGTTTTTCTATTTGTTTTTTGTTTCGGCGCAGTTTTTGCCTAATCCGGTTGTAGCACAATTTAGATTTTTGTTAAGCACTCATCTTTACAATAGCCAAATTGGCTACATTCTTTTACGTACTAGCGGTGCTGGTGTTATTTTCATGTTGTTTGTAGGATATGTAAAATCGATAAGTCGGGATCTGGATGAGGCAGCAGGTATTGATGGATGTGGATATTTCCAGTTTCTTTTTAAAATTGCTATGCCATTAATGAAGCCTATTATTGCTACAGGTGTCATCTTATCAGCAATTGGTACATGGAATGATCTAATATTACCGACCCAATATCTTTCCGACTCAAGCAAATGGCCTATTACAGCGGCTTTGATAAACTTTCAGGGGCAATATGGTAATAACTTTCCGCTTTTGGCTTGTGGAACAGTAATTATTGGTGCACCGATTGTCGTATTATATATTTTTATTCAACGCTATTTAATTGATGGAGCTTTAGCGGGTGCAGTGAAGTAGTGACGCAAATGCTAATTAATTCGAGAGGGAGATTACCATGAAGGGATTAACGAATAAACTAAAAATGAAGGACACAAAATACGTTCGGATTAATTCAGTGGGCTCAAAGATCTTTCTTCTCTTCTTTGTAAGCATCTTGTTGTTTGTCATTATACTCGGTTCAGTATCTTATAATATTTCCAAAAATAGTATCATTGATAATTCATCCAAAGGGATGAATCAGACCATAGTGCAATCAACACAAAAACTAGATTTACTTTTCGATTTATATGGAAAATTAACTACTACGATCATATCGGATAAAGATCTTAGAGCTGATGTCAACATTTACTTTTCAGATATGTCTTCTGTTGAGAAAGTTAATGCGGCAGTTAAATTAGGCGAGAAATTGAGAAACAATCGATTTACTCTGCCTGGTATTACGAGTACAGCTTTATTAACGACGGACACACACGAAATGTTTTTGGATAGTGACAATGTGGATACAGCAAATGCTGCTAAAAAAATCGATGAAAAATCAACTTGGGTTGACGAGGTCATAAAGGCCGACGGTGATTTGGTGTGGTTAGACACGAATTTAACAGGATATGCGTCGAATACGAACAAACCGGTATTAGCTTTGGCACGCCTTCAAAAAGGTTATTATCAAAGTGGCAGCAAACCGATCATTCTCGTTATTGAGATATCGGAAAGCTTTATTACGGAACAATTAAAAGATGTCGATATTGGTAAGACCGGCGTCCTGCAAATGATTAACAAAAATCATCAAATTATACAGACAAACAATAATAACGATATTGGAAAACCAATCCATATTAATTATCTAGACGGAAAAATCTCGCAAAATCAAAAGGCTCCAAATGGAGATGAAGTTCTCGTAATTTCTGCTGTTTCAGCAAAAACAGGCTGGAGCTTAGTGGGCTATACAACAGTAAATGAACTAGTCGCTCAAACGCAGAAAATTTATCGATTTACCGTGATCATGGCCATTTGCGCCATCGTTTTTGCGATCATTGTTGGTTGGTTTGCCGTAAGGATGTTTGGCAGGCCGCTTGTGAAACTGCGGAATATTATGAAGGTTTCGGAAGCGGGTACTTTATCAGTTCGCACAAGCTTTAAAAGCAATGATGAAATTGGACAGTTGGGTGAAAGCTTCAACCAAATGATGATTAATTTTACTTCCCTAATCAACAATACGAATGCTTCGGCCGCAAAGGTTCTTGAAATGGCGCAAATACTACATAACTCCTCAAGGGCTACGGCTAAATCTGCTGACGAAATAGTGATTGTTACGAAAGACATTGCTGAAGGTTCTTCTGAGTTATCCTCAGTAGCGGAAAGAAGTAACATTCTCACGCAACAATTATATGAAAAGCTAAGTGAAGTAATCAGTGCAAACGAGCGGATGAGTGGAATCGCTGGAGATGTTCGGATTAACAGCGATAAAGGGATCGCTTTTTCCAAAGAGGTTATTGCAAAAACGAATGACACCAATGTGTTGACACAGGAAATGTTTGAAAAAGTAAATGGTTTGCGAGAAAGCGCGGCTTCTATTCAAAAGGTGCTTGAGCTATTAAATAATATGGCCAAACAAACCAATATTTTATCTTTAAATGCAAGTATTGAAGCTGCCCGTGCGGGGGCTGCAGGCAAAGGATTCATGGTCATTTCTCATGAAATCCGCAATCTTGCGGATCAATCGAAGCAATCTATAGAGGTTGTTGGGCGCATTACTTTAAATATCCAGAAAGACATTGATGATGCTGTGAATTCGATTGAAAAAGCATATCCAGTCTTCAAAGAACAGATTCATATGGTGCAGGAAACGGATCATATTTTCACTAAAGTTTCCGGGTACATGGGCGATTATACGAATCAATTAAACTTGGTCATTCGTTATATTGCTGAATTACAGCAATCACAACATGCACTAAGTGAAGCGATGTATCATGTTAGTGCGACCTCTCAAGAATCTGCGGCATCCACAGAGCAAGTGGCTGCTTTAAGTACGGAGCAATTGGATACGAGTAAGCATCTTGTGAGTTTATCAGAGGAATTGGAGATGCTTTCCGAAGAGCTTGGAAAATCACTTTCCAAATTCAGCATTTAATATAAGCGTATAAGTTGGCAGGCAGCATGATTGGGGGTCATAGTTTAAAGATGAAATCCTACTATTTCGATCAACAGAATCGCTTTGTAATCTCCAATTACAACGGAGCCAAAACTTTTTCATCTTTTTTACCAGGAATTGCGGGCATAAAAGGCAAACCCATGTGGGTTTTTTATGTGAATCGGGGGCAAGCCATTTCCAGCTTTGGCGTTAGAGACAAAGATGGAGCGATTATAGAGTTTTATCCTGCGAATAAGTCCGTTCAGCTTGTGCAAACACAAGGATTTCGTACCTTTATAAAGCAAGGAAACGAGATTTACGAGCCATTTGCGCAATCTCAGTCAAACGAATTTATTCAGGAGAAAATGCAAATTTCGCCTAATATGCTAGAGCTGGAATCGATCCATGAACAATGGGGACTTTCTGTAAAAGTAACCTATTTCACCCTTCCTAATGAATCCTTTGCTGCCTTGGTCAGACAGGTTACGATAACTAATCTAACGAAGGACGATAAGACACTGGAAGTTCTCGATGGATTACCTTTAATCCTGCCCTATGGTCTAACCAATCAAGCTTATAAAGAGCTGAGTAATACCTTGAAAAGCTGGATGGACGTTTACAATATGGATGAAGGAATTCCGTACTATAAATTACGTGCAAGCATCCATGATTCTGTTGAGGTTTCAGATATTCATGGCGGACATTTCTATTTGAGCTTTACATGCGACAATGATAAAGCAGAATTGATTAAACCTATTGTGGATTCAGAGTTGATTTTTGGACGGAATGATTCATTGAGTTCGCCAGATGGTTTTATTCAAAAAGGTTTAAAAGAGATCTCATCGTCAAATCAAATGACGACGAATAAAGTGCCATGCGGTTTTTCTGGCTTTGCAAAAACAATCCAAGGGAAGGGTGAAGTTAACCTTTATACCCTCGTTGGTCATATAAGTGATATTGCACAAATCAATCAGCGAAAGCAGGAGCTTGTTAGTCGCGAATATGTAGAAATGAAGAAAACAGAAGCTGGAAGGATCGTTGAAGAATTAACGGATTACCTTGCCACCGAGACTTCTACTAAATTATTTGATGCCTATTGTAAACAAAATTATTTGGACAATGTGCTTCGAGGCGGACATCCGATTTTACTTGAAAATGGTAAGACGCCTTTTGTTTATCATATTTATTCGCGCAAACATGGTGATCTGGAGCGTGATTATAATTTCTTTTCATTAGATCCAAGCTACTATTCTCAAGGGAACGGTAATTTTCGCGATACGAATCAGAATAGAAGATGTGATGTATTAATTCACCCTGAAGTGAAGGATTATAATATCGTCATGTTTATGAGCTTGATTCAGGCAGACGGCTATAATCCGCTTATCATTAAAGGATGCAGCTTTACAGTGAGCAGTACGTTAGGTTTGATGAAATATGTAGGTGCATCGGATCAAGTGAAAGTGGAAAAATGGTTAAGCAGAGCTTATACGCCTGGAGAATTGCTGGCTTTCATTGAAGATCATTCCATTTCATTAACCATCTCAACGGAACAATTCTTGATGCATGTCTTGAATCAATCGGAGCAGTTCTATGATGCTGAATTTGGCGAAGGCTATTGGATTGACCACTGGACTTACAACCTGGATTTAATAGTAAATTATTTGGCGATTTATCCGGATCAAAAAGCACAATTATTGTTTGGAAATCGAGAATACATGTATTTTGATAGTCCAGCTGTGGTTTGCAGTAGAGCTGAAAAATATGTATTAGCAGGTGAAGAAGTAAGACAATATGGTGCTATTCATGAGTCTGAAGAGAAGCGGAAAATGATTGAAGAACGAACTCTGCAGCCTAACTGGATGCGGATTAATAATGGGAGAGGTGAGATTTATAGAACGCTGCTTTACGAAAAATTACTCTCCTTAGCTTTGAATAAATTTACGACGATCGACCCCGAAGGAATAGGCATTGAAATGGAAGCCAATAAACCGGGATGGAATGATTCATTAAATGGGCTGCCTGGTTTATTTGCATCTGGGTTTAGTGAGCTATGTGAGTTAAAAAGGGTCATCCAATTTTTGTTAAGTGTTGAGGGGATTGGAACAGAATACATTGAGTTACCTGAAGAAATAGCCGATCTATTGTTTGAAACGGTGCAAGGTTTAGATCAATTTGAACATTCGCTTAAATGCGCAGAAGATGAATTCAGGTATTGGGATTTCATCGCAACCACACGTGAACGATACCGCGTACGAGTAAAATATGGGATCAAAGGCACTCAAACGAAACTTACCATGCAAGATATTGAAGCCGCTTATCGCAAAATGCTTCATAAAGTAAACCGCGGTATAGATAGAGCTTTTGAATTAGGCGATGGAATGTATCCAACCTATTTTTATTATGAGGCAACGGCTCATGAACCGCTTTTGGATGAAGCCGGCAAGATGAAGTGCAATGCGAAAAAACAACCTTTTGTTAGAGTTACAAGTTTCCAACGTGTTGATTTACCTTATTTTTTAGAAGGACCCACAAAAGCAATGAAAATCCTCACATCGCGCGAGCAAAAGCTCGAGCTGTATAAAAAGATCAAAAATAGTGAGCTTTATGACAAAAAGTTAAAAATGTATAAAGTGAATGCTTCATTAGAAGGTCAAACGCAAGAAATCGGGAGATCAAGAGCTTTTACCGCAGGATGGTTGGAAAATGAATCTGTATTTTTGCATATGGAATATAAATATTTATTGGAATTGTTGAAGGGCAAATTATACGGCGAGTTTTATGAAGAAATGCAGCATGTGATGATTCCTTTTATGGACCCGGAAATTTACGGACGAAGCACAGTGGAAAACAGCTCCTTTATTGCCAGTAGTGCTAATCCTGACCCTAGCTTGCATGGAAGAGGCTTTGTTGCCAGACTTAGCGGTTCCACTGCGGAATTCCTTTCCATTTGGAATGTAATGATGTTTGGCGAGCGACCGTTTGTACTGGAAGAGGGACAATTGAAAATGCAGCTGCATCCACTGCTTCCTGAATGGTTGTTTGATCGTAAGGATCAGGTGAAGGCGAAGTTTTTGGGACATTGTGACGTTATTTACCATAATCCAAATCGACGCAATACCTATGATTCCAATGAAGGGACGTTGATTGAAAGGATGATCTTAACCTTGCAGAATGGTGAAGTTGAATCTATTGCCGGCAGTACCATTCAGGGTTTGAGGGCACATTGGATTAGAAATAAACAAGTCAAACAAATAGAAGTGTATTTAACATAACGAGAGGGCTGGGAAATAAATGACTCAACTACAGAAAGAAAAAGTGGGATGGAAATTCATAGGGGATCAAGGGGACTTTAGTATAGATAAACCGAATGAATCAAGCTATCTATATTTTCCGCTTGCGAATGAAGCAGGTATGCTATCCGCAATTTCACCGATTTTACATGGGGATATTAAGTCTAGTCAGTACACCTTTTTAACCCCGCCTGTTTCTTTGGATGAATTGCATAATTCTAAAGCGTCGCGAAATTTTTGGGTGTATATCGCAGGAAAAGGACCATGGTCAGCTGCAGGTAACTCTGTAACGCAAAAAGCGAATTTATTTGTGAATGAGCTAGAGCAAGTAACCTTGGATGCGGGATTTCTCTGGCATAAAGTTGTACGCGTTAATCCTTCACTTGGTATAAAATCTGAAATCATCAGCTTTGTCCCGATCGAATCTGATAAAGTAGAATTAATGAAAATTACGATTACGAATACGAGCAGCGATTCCATACGCATCACACCTACAGCTGCTATCCCGCTATATGGCCGGTCTGCTGATGAGATTCGCGATCATCGCCATGTGACTTCTCTGCTGCACCGGATGTATACCTTATCCAATGGAATTGAATTGCAGCCTGCTTTAACCTTTGACGAGAGAGGACATCGCATTAATCATGTGTCCTATAGTGTGTTAGCAAGAGAGGGTGAAGAAGAAGCGCCAGTCGGCTTCTTTCCTATATTAGAGGAATATATTGGTGAAGGCGGAAGCTTAGACTGGCCCGAATCGATTGTTAAAAATTTATCGGCCCCAACAGGCTCAGGAACTGAGCTTGAGGGTTATGAATCGATGGGTGCGATAAGATTTCGCGATGCTGTAATATTGCCTGGGCAATCTAAATGTTATACCATTGCCATGGTGATCTCGAATGAACGGATAAATGAAGCATATTATCTCCAAAAGTATGTTTCCACAAGTAAATTTGATCTGCTTTTCCAACGCAATATCCAATTTTGGCAAAATAAAATAAATGCAGTCGCCTTTCAATCCGGAAATCATGACTATGATGTATGGATGAAATGGGTTACGTTACAGCCGATACTGAGACGGATCTATGGCAATTCTTTTCTCCCCAGTCATGATTACGGTCGGGGTGGACGCGGCTGGAGAGACCTTTGGCAAGACTGTTTAGCCTTATTAATTACTGAACCCGCAGATGTGAGACATTTATTGTTTAACAATTTTGCCGGTGTGCGTATAGATGGAAGCAATGCAACGATTATTGGGACGAAATCGGGTGAATTTGTTGCGGATCGCAACAATATTCCACGCGTTTGGATGGATCATGGCACTTGGCCTTTTCTGACCACCTTATTTTATATTAATCAATCCGGGGATCTTCCCTTCTTATTGCAGGAACAATGCTACTTCAAGGATAAATACATTAAGCGCAGTAAAGATATAGATCTGTCATGGAAGCCTGAAGAAGGCAATCAACTGAAAACAGCAGAAGGCCAAGTTTATCAAGGCTCTATTTTAGAACATCTTTTATTGCAAAATTTAGTTCCTTTTTTCAATGTGGGTGAACATAACAATATTAAGCTTGAGGGTGCAGATTGGAACGATGGTTTAGACTTGGCTTCGGATAGAGGAGAAAGTGTTGCCTTTACAGCGTTTTATGCAAGCAACCTTGTAGAGATTAGTAAGTTGTTGCTCAGTTTGAAAGAGAAATTAGGTCTGGATCAAATTGAATTAGCTGAGGAAATGAACGTGCTTTTAGACTCCATCTTTCATTCAATAGATTACGATTCGATTATTGAAAAGCTTGCATTGTTAGACCGATATTATGAAACATGCCCAATATCAGTCAGCGGGAAAAAAGTAAGCTTAAGCATTGAAGCAGTGGCTCAGGATTTAGCCAAGAAAGCGGGCTGGATCTTTGAACATATAAGGAAGAATGAGTGGATTCAAAATAGCGCAGGCTATGCGTGGTTTAATGGCTACTATAATAATGATGGGATTCGTGTGGAAGGCGACCATCCAGCAGGTGTTCGGATTACATTAACAGGGCAGGTTTTTGCTATCATGGGTGGGTCAGCCACAGATGAGCAAGTAAGAATGGTAGCTAGTGCTGTGGATAAATATTTAAAGGACCCCCAAATTGGCTATCGCTTAAACTCCCGTTTCGGAACGATACAACAAAATTTGGGGCGGGCATTTGGCTTTGCTTATGGCCATAAAGAAAATGGCGCGATGTTTAGCCATATGTCTGTCATGTACGCTAATGCGCTCTATAAACGAGGCTTTGTTAAAGAAGGACATGAGGTGCTATCTTCCATTTACAAGCTAAGCACAGACTTTGAACGGAGCCGAATCTATCCGGGGATACCTGAGTACATCAATGAAAAAGGGAGAGGAATGTACCCCTATCTCACAGGATCGGCAAGCTGGCTGCTTTTAACTATGGTAACCGAAGTATTTGGGGTAAAAGGGAAACTAGGCGATTTGCAGCTTGAACCCAAGCTTCTCATACATCAGTTCGATGATAATCATCAAGCTTCTATGGTCACTTTATTTGCCGATAAAACTTTAAAAATTGTATATAAAAACGCAGCGCATTTGGATTATAAACAATATAAGATTGGCAAGGTTACTTTGAACAATCAAGAGGTTTTGTATGAGAACCTTCAAGCCTCATGTATTATTAAGCGTCAAATTCTGACCTCATTGCCAGATCAAACAACACATACCATTGAAGTTTTTCTGCAAAAATAATGTACAACAACCCCTTGTTTTCAAAGATAGGGGGGTGTTTAATACCATTCGAGGAGATTTCAATTATGGGCTCACAATATTTATCTAATGAAGAACTTTTAGTAGAACTAGCTGAAATAGGAGATTATCAGGGTTCTCGATTCGACTGGTCAGGTTTTATAACTCAAGTACGTCTTAAAGCAGGTAATCATACCTTTTGCGTGTTTGAAAAAGAAACCTCTCCTTTTTTAACAGGCGGAGCCGGAATATGCAATGAATTTGGACTTATGGAAGCGATTGGTTTCGAAGAGATTGGGATGGGGGATTATTTTCCAAAGCTTGGCGTTGGACTATTGAAGCGTGAAGATGAACTGAAATATGCGTTTTATAAAGCCTATCCTATTTCACCCTTTTCTATTGAAGTCACTAACAACGGGCAGCAAAGTGTGCAATATGTGGTGCAGCCTAAAGAATGTAATGGATATGCGGCTAAATTAGTGAAACAGCTCTCCATTCAAGGGGCAAGCTTACGCATTGATTACAGTTTACATAATATAGGCAGTAAAGTGATTGACACAAATGAATATACGCATAATTTTATCGGTATTGACGGTCATTCCGTCGGTCCGGATTATTGCTTGAAATTTTCTTTTCCTCTGGAATTAGAGCTCATGGAAAAGGTATACACTCCCACAATTCTCCTTTTGTCCGGAAATGAAGTGAAGTGGAGCAAAAAACCAAATCACGAGTTTTATTGCAGGCTCAAGGGATTCCCGGAAAATCAGCAGGTTCAATGGGAATTAACACATACACCTAGTGGCGTTGGAGTTCGTGAGACGAGCAGCTTTCCTGCTTCTATGATAGCAGTATGGGGAGCATCACATGTGGTTTCACCCGAGGTTTTTATCCATATTCACTTAAATCCCGGAGAAGTCCAATCATGGACACGTACTTATGATTTTTTCAGTTCTTAGGATGCTTTAGGCATCTCCAGTTCTTCAATGAATGCCTGCCCCAAGCTTTCCCCGTATTTTCCAGACCTCCCCATAACGTGGCATCCTATCAAGCTTATATTTATGTAATATCATCTAAATTTACGTGTTATAATTTACTGGAAATGAATCGAAGGAGTGATACGATGTCCTCAGTACCCAAAGAGATTGATTCACTTTTATTGATCGCAGATATCAGCGGGTATACTAAGTTCATGTTGTCTAACAGACAGTCTATCAAACATAGTCAGACGATCATAACAGAGCTCACCAAAACGATTATTCAACAAGTGAAAATTCCATTTCTAGTAAGTAAGCTGGAAGGGGATGCCGTATTTTTATATGCTCATAGAGATACGAATCCAACCCGTGGGCAAGAAATAAGTGAAAATATTGGTGATAGAATTTTGTTATTCTTTGAGGTTTTTTCAGAGAAAGTAAGGGAATTAGCCGAATCTAATCTATGTGGCTGTACCGCTTGCACCAATGTGACGAATTTAAAATTAAAGGTGATCCTGCATAGCGGCAAAATTTTAATTTATCAAATTGACCAATATGAAGAGCTTTCAGGTGTTGATGTGATTATCCTCCATCGTTTATTGAAAAACTCGGTAAATTCCAACGAATATTTACTAATTACTGAAGATGCCTTTCAGTATATTCAATTTTCGAACCCCATTCATTTTCATGAAGGGAAGGAATACTACGAAGAAATAGGCGAAGTGAAGACTCGTGTATTTTATCCATATAACGAACCTCACTTGGCGAAAAAGCAGTACAATACCTTCTTGTATAAATTAAAAAATGAAGTTAAGAAAATTTTCACTAATAAAAAGGGAGTGTAGCTTTGAAATATTCATTATGTATTGGAGCCTATTCAGGAAAAGACGTTATATATCATCTGCAAAAAGTGAAGGAACATGACTTCCAAGGACTGGAGTATTACTGCTGGTGGGAATTGCCTGATATTAAAGCTTTGGCTAAGCAGCAGCAACAAATTGGCGTGGGTATTTCGGCGACTTGTACAAAGTTCATAAGCTTAGTAGACATAGGGCTACGTGATCAATATATTGAAGGTCTGCGTCAAACCATTGAAGCGTGTCGAATTTTGAATATACAGTCGATTGTTTCGCAGACGGGTAATGAGCTTGCAAATATTCCACGCGCAGTTCAGTTAAAAACGATGGTGGATACTCTGAAGCTTTGCGTACCCATGCTGGAGAAAGCGGGGTTAGTATTGGAACTTGAACCCTTGAATACACTTGTTGATCATCAAGGTCATTTCCTGGTGCGTTCGGATGACGCAGCAGCTGTTATTGATCAGGTGGACAGCCCGTATGTGAAATTGGTTTTCGATGTATATCATCAGCAAATAAGTGAAGGCAACGTCATACGTAATGCAACAAATTATGTTGATCGAATCAACCATTACCACATAGCAGATAATCCAGGACGTCAAGAGCCTGGTACGGGAGAGTTAAATTATGCGAATATTTTACGAGCTATTCAAGCAACGGGCTTTGCTGGATATATCGGACTGGAATGCAAGTACAGCAAAGATACAGACATCGCGATAAATGAATTTAAAGCTAATATTTTATCGCTATTAAATGTATGCAAGTAACTTCATTTTCCTGGATTGCAAACAAGTTTTGCAATAAGATTATTCTAGGATCGATGCCCGGAATAGAATCTTTACGGCAACAGCAATACTACGCTCATCCGCGAAACCAATTTTGGCCGCTGATCTATGCCTTATGTGACCAAAAACCGGATCAGGAATACGGCAAACGTATCCAATTCGTATTATCGCAACGGATCGCTTTATGGGACGTAATTAGTCATTGCGAACGTGTAGGAAGTTTGGATTCCAATATACAAAAACCGATTATGAATAATTTCGAGCTGTTATTTTCGACGTTTCCAGACATTCAAACCATTTATTTTAACGGTGCTAAAGCCTATGATCTATTCATGAAGAATATTTCGCCAGCTTTGGATTTAAGTCTTTTGGCGTTTCATAAACTTCCGTCATCCAGTCCAGCACACACGTTATCCTTTGCAAATAAATGGGCGGCGTGGAGTGCCATTAGAGTGTAATGCGCTTTGGAGAAGAAATATCTACCTGCATTTTTCTTTGAAAATATGTTACAATTCATTAAAAGAGGGAGGGTTCGCATGAGGTATGACATTTGTCAGTTGGTAAAAATCGTCGATATGAACGAAGAAATTATACTTGAAGTTGTTTTTGATCATGGCGAAGTAGAGACTCCTATACCTACAATTGGTGCAACTGTGGTTACTTATCCGCTTGGGTTGAAAGAATTTTCCGTTGTCTACGATAAGAGGTCTGAAGATGCAATAAAGCGTTCGAAAATTACTGATTTAGAAATTAATTTGCTTGGGGAAAGCAGTGTGGTTAAGGTGTTCCTCGAGCCTGTCACCTTGATTGTAGGACAGCATGATATTGGAGAATTTTAAGCAACAAGGGAGCGTATTATGTTTAGAACATTTCTTTTTTTAGGCAGTGTAAATGCTTTTTTAGCAGTAGCACTTGGCGCATTTGGAGCTCATCAGCTAAAAAAAATGCTTTCCGCCGATATGCTTTCTGTGTATCAAACCGGGGTACAATACCAAATGTACCATGCGCTGGCGCTAATTGTGATCGCACTGGTTTCTACTAAAGTTCCGAATAGTGCAGCACTGAGTTGGTCAGGTTGGCTTTTTTTTACTGGGATTGTATTGTTCTCAGGCAGTTTGTATGCACTAAGCTTAAGTGGAATAAAGAATCTTGGCGCAATTACACCGCTGGGTGGTTTAGCATTTTTAATAGGTTGGGTTATGCTTGCCGTTGTGGCTTGGAAGCATTCCTGATTCATGCTCGTCGGTATTAAGCTTAAAATCTGTTGAGGGAGAGGTTATATGAAGCCGACTACCTTATTAACCTTATGGATCGTTGCTTTTTCGATTAAAGCAATTGGTGCTTCTTGGGACGCCTCCTTTCATTTCAAATACTTAAGAGAAACAACACAATACTCTCATATAGTCAATACCATTGGACTTGTTTTGGCTTGTCTTCTTTGGCTGTATATGGCAAGACGAGCGGACTATAAGTTGACTAAACCTCTCCGTGTAAGTGGTCTAGGCTTTATAGTTTTCTTCATTGGGATTCCTTTGGATGAAGCTTGGCATCGAATCTTCGGGATTGATTTAACTACATGGAGCTTAACGCATGCGATTTTATACATCGGTACTGCGTTGATGATCGCTGGCACTATATTATTGACCGAAGCATATTTTGCAGAAGGTATAATATCACGCAGAATGCGTAGAGTAAGTTTAATGTTTTTGTTAGTTTTTGTGCTGGAAGCGTTTTGGTTTCCTATGCTGCAGCAAGAGCAGGGCGTTATATCTTTGTACTTATTTAATCATGGAACACCTATGGCCTCCCAAGAAATTCTTGTCCAATTGAATAATCCGAAATCTCAAATTTATGGCGGTATTCCCGATTGGTTATATGGGGTATACGCTAGTTTCACTTGTATGGTTGTTTTTAGAATAATCCGCTATTTTAAAATTGCGATGTTTTCCTGTACTTTAATAGCTTTTATCTATGTTGCTTTTCGCGCCTTGGCAAATGCGATTTATCATTCCATTCCTTATCCTGAATCGACAGTGCCTTATTTTTTACTTTTAGCCGCAATTGTAGCAGATTTGATTTATGTACTATTAAACAATAAAAAAATGCCAAGATTAACATGGGGATTGATTACAGTAAGTATTGTTTGCTGTGTCTATTCTGTTTGTTTACTAAACCCTACTTTTCCTATCCATCCGCCAATGCCGGTATTATCTCTATTTGCCGCTCTTTTCTCTACATTAATTGGATATGGAGTTGCATCGCTTCTGCTTTATCTGCAGCAAACCAGTTTTATATCATCACCTCTTCAAGCCCTAAATGAGAAGCTTAACTAATAGAAACCTATACTTGCAACAACATACGCAGCTATTTCTTGAAGTAGGGAGAGCAGAATTTATGAAGAAGGTAAGTGCTCAAAATGGTTTATATGCGAGTATCTTTTTGTGGAATGCAGGCTGGTTGACTATTTCCTCCCCTAAATTAATTTCTTTTTGGATGTATATCTTAATCAATGTAATTTTGCTCACTTTGCTTGATCAATGGAGACGTCATATTTCGAGACTTTCCGAAAGAAATTTTCAAACCATATTTGAGAATAATCCGAATGCGATTGGTATATTTGATAGGCAAGGAAACTTACTTAAAGGAAATGCACGTACTTATCGTTTAATTGGTTACAAAGAAGAGGAATTAAGCGGTAAATCCTTAGGATCACTGCTTCCTTCACCTTTTGCTGAAAGAACACATGATTTATACAATAAAATTAAAGATGGTGAAACGATAAATATAAACACCTATATGATCCATAAAGAAGGATTTAAAGTGGATCTCAACGTAACTATCGTTCCTAATGGCAAAGGTAAGCAAATGGAAGGATTTATCGCAATTTCGCAAGATATTTCGGAAAGTAAGCGCAAAGTCGAACAGATTCGGCATATGGCTTATTATGATGATTTGACGGGTTTACCTAATCGCCGATTATTTCGTGACCATTTGATGGAAATGTTAGCAATGAACGATACACATAGGCAAGGCGTTGCTGTTTTTTATTTGGATATTGATCGGTTTAAATTAGTCAATGATAGTTTTGGACATGATTATGGAGATATGTTGTTGATGCAAATTGCTGAAAGGTTTACGCACTGCGTTTCCGAGAGCGACTTTTTGGCTCGGACTGAAGGTGACGAATTTACTTTTTATTTTATTGGAATTAAAAGCGCAAAAGATATTAATCTATTTGCTGAACGAATTTTTCAAGCGCTTGAGCAGGTTTTTATTATAGGAGATTACCAAATACATATCACAGCCAGTATGGGGGTATCCATAGTTTCTCTGCAAGAAAAAGAAGATGCGGATACTTTAATGAAATATGCTGATATTGCATTGTCGAGAGCAAAAGAAAAGGGGAAAAATAATTTCCAAATTTTTAATTCGGACATGAAATCTATCTCTATACTACGTTTAACGATGGAACGTGAACTGCGTCAAGCCTTAATTAACGGAGAGTTTGAGCTTTATTATCAGCCGCAAATCAATATTGACACGCATACTATTATTGGCATGGAGGCACTTGTTCGATGGAATCATCCGGAACGAGGACTCGTTTCCCCAGGTGACTTTATACCGGCTGCTGAAGAAAATGGCACTATTGTTGCAATTGGCGAATGGGTACTTACCGAGGCGTGTCGGCAAAATAAAGATTGGCAGGATGCAGGTTTGCCATGTATCCCGATTTCAGTCAATTTGTCATCAAGGCAATTTTTACAATCTAATTTATTAGATAAAATACAATCAATTTTGAGTCAAACTGAATTAGATCCCAAATATTTGGAATTGGAAATTACTGAAAGTATGACCATGGATGTAGAATATACGACGCAATCCTTAATTGAATTGAAAAAGCTTGGCTTAAAAATCAGTATTGATGATTTTGGGACAGGTTATAGCTCCTTGAGTTATTTAAAAATGTTCCCGATTGACAAATTAAAAATTGATCGTTCTTTTGTCCGCGATATGATGCTGGATCCGAATGATGCGGCTATTGTGTCGACGATTATTGCGATGACACAGCACATGAAGCTTAGGGTCATTGCTGAGGGTGTAGAAACGGAAGAGCAAATTAGTTTATTGCGTAATCATAAATGCACGGAAGTTCAAGGCTACTGGTACAGCCCGCCAGTTCCGTATGATAAAATGAGGAATTTCCTCCAGAAAGGAAAAATATCCGCTGCCAGTTAATCTGGGCAGCGGATATTTTTTAATTAATAATTAAATCGTCAATTTCGTTCAGTTTGTATTGATAAACCTTTTTTTCATCCACATGGTAAATTGTGACAATTTGTGTTGCATCATCATAATTTAAAACTCGACAAGGAACACTCAGTTTGATCCCCTTACTTTTAACAATAGATAAACGAATCAACGTATTATTTACTTTAAATTGTTCGATTTGATCAATAATATGTTGATATCCTACTGTGATTGTCGGTTTGGGTTCGATTGGTTTAGCCAGCTGTTCTTTTCTTCGAGGTTTTAGTTTATCGTCTTCGATAGGATGTACTTCGTTAGCTTCTTCTTCGAGTTGGAAGTATTTTATCTTCTCCGTTTTGAGCAGATTTTCTAATGCATCCAGTGCCATCGCTTTATTGTAGCCTTCAATGACAACGTCGACATGAAATAAATATACTCTTTTCTTTGTATCTAGTGTGTTTTTCTCCATAATAAATTTTTCACGCCTCGCTGTTTTTTTTAAAATAGTGCTTTAATGCTATCTAACCATGATAACAAATTCACATACAGGTTACAATTCAGAAATTAACCTTTATCGATTATATGACATATATTAGCTATGTAAAAAGCTGGAGGTGTGTATATGATACGAATGATTCCCATTCAATTCCAAGATATTGTGGCAGTGGGCATTGAAGTGTCGTTGCCAAAGACAACGTTGATTACGATCTCTACCGCAAAAGGATATATTATGTGCGGTGCATTGGATATTCAATTGTTGAACGATAAATTAAGCGAACGTCAGATCATCGCAGCTCGTGCTGTCGGGGTGCGATCGATTGAGCAATTATTGGAAGCTCCTCTAGAATCTGTGACTTATGAGGCTGAGGCATTAGGAATCGTTCCTGGCATGAAGGGAAAAGAGGCGATTATGCGGATGATGTAAAGGGTTACTAAGATTCATAACCTTTTTTAAACGACCACATTGTTGCATTGTGGTCGTTTTCATTCCCCCTATGCTATTTTAACAAATATTGCTATGATGATTTTGGATTAATATTTTGTTAAAAAGGGTGAGTGAATGTGATAAGTGCGATTTTAGTTGGGATTGTAGCATTAGAACATATGTATATACTATATTTGGAAATGTTTTTATGGACAAAACCAAAGGGACTAAAGACATTTGGAACCACAAGAGAAATTGCAGAAGCGTCCAAATCATTGGCTGCAAACCAAGGACTTTACAATGGATTTCTAGCCGCAGGATTGTTCTGGAGTTTGTTATATCCCGATAAAATGGTGAGTCATCAGATTCAATTGTTTTTTCTGATTTGCGTTCTTATAGCTGCCATTTATGGGGGGCTGAGTGTTAAAAGATCGATTCTTTTTGTTCAAGGGTTACCTGCCTTGGTCGCTTTATTCTTTATTATAATTCATTTATAAAAGTTTCCCTTGACAAAAACTATTTCTCTTGTACAATTTAATTATAGCGCTTATTAAGCGTAAAGTATGTTGATAAAAGCAATTTAACTGTCCTCTTTTTTTGGAGTAAAAGTTTCCCTTGGGCAAAATAATTAACTTGGTGCATGTTTTTTGGATGAATAAGGTAATAACAACCAATAAGGTAATAACAACCAATGAGGTGAAAATGATGAATAAAAATGCAACAGTATTAAAAGATATAAATGAAGGTTGGCGGAATTCTGCAAATCAACCTTCTTTGCCCGAAGTGCACAACTCACTTCGTATTCCGAAAACTGGTTCTTGGTTAAGGAAATTTATTGCTTTTGCCGGACCGGGTTATATGGTTGCCGTAGGATATATGGATCCAGGCAATTGGGCAACGGATATTGGGGGTGGTTCCCAATTTGGCTATACATTATTGGCAGCTATTTTAATATCAAATTTGATGGCGATTTTGTTACAAGCGCTCGCTGGTAAGCTTGGTATCGTGACAGGACGTGATTTGGCGCAAGCATGTCGTGATCATTACAGTAAACCAGTGTCCTTTGTTCTATGGGTGATGTGCGAAATTGCCATTGCAGCGTGTGATTTGGCAGAAGTCATCGGTTCAGCGATAGCTTTACAATTACTTTTTGGTATTCCGCTTGTACTTGGGATTTTGATTACTGCTTTAGACGTTTTGATTATATTATTTTTGCAAAACAAAGGTTTTCGTTATATTGAATCGCTTGTTATTGTATTGATCGTAACGATTGGTGGTTGTTTTATTTCAGAAATGATTATGTCGAAACCAGATGTGGGCGGGATTATGATTGGTTTTATTCCACATTCGGAAATTATCACCAACCCCGCGATGCTTTACCTGGCTATTAGTATTTTAGGTGCTACAGTAATGCCGCATAATTTATATTTACATTCTTCGATTGTACAAACGCGTAAATATGAACGAACTTCCCTTGGCAAACGTGAGGCGATTCATTTCTCCACTTGGGATTCTTCGATAGCTTTATTTTTTGCATTGTTTATTAACGCAGCGATTTTAATTTTATCTGCTGCAACATTTCACCGTTTAGGTATGACTGGAATAGAGAAAATTGGAGATGCTTATATTGCACTTTCTCCAATATTAGGGACAACATTAGGCAGCATTTTATTCGCGGTCGCTTTGCTTGCTTCAGGGCAAAATTCAACTTTGACAGGAACATTGGCAGGACAAATTGTCATGGAGGGATTTCTTAACATCCGATTGCGGCCTTGGATTCGTCGGTTAATTACAAGAATGATTGCAATCATACCTGCAGTAATTGTTGCCATCGTTGCAGGGGAAAAGGGAACATTCTCACTTTTAATTTTAAGCCAAGTCATTCTTTCGTTTCAGCTTTCGTTTGCTGTTGTCCCTTTGGTAAAGTTTACTAGCGACAAAAAGAAGATGGGCGAATTTGCGAATCCTCTTTGGATGTCTTTGTTAGCTTGGTTTGTTGCAGGATTGATCATGCTTCTGAATGCGTATCTTTTATTTCAAACATTCTTTGGTTGACATGTGTAAGCCTTCGCTTCACAATAAGAGGAAAAACGGTGGAGTTGATATCTTTTGTACGGTGCACCAATAACAAAATATGCTAAAAAAATTATGCTGCTTGGCTCAGGCGAGCTAGGTAAAGAGATTATTATAGAGGCGCAAAGGCTGGGTGTCGAGACTATTGCTGTAGATCGCTACGCGGATGCACCAGCTATGCAGGTTGCCCATAGATCTTATGTGATCAATATGCTGGACCCGCAGCAGCTTCGTGCGACAATAGAAGCGGAAAAGCCGGATTGGATCGTTCCGGAAATAGAAGCCATAGCGACTTCTGAGCTAATTGCTTTGGAAAAGGAAGGATACAACATAATTCCAACTGCCACGGCTTCCAAGCTGACTATGGATCGTGAAGGCATTCGCAGGCTGGCGACGGAGACATTACACTTGCCTACGGCTGCATACGCTTTTGCCGAGAATTTAGCGGAATTGAAGCATGCTGTTGCGGTTATTGGGACACCCTGTGTAATTAAGCCCATAATGAGCTCTTCTGGTAAAGGTCAAAGTGTTTGTAAGACTCCTGCTGACATTGAAGCCTCATGGAATACGGCAATGGAGGGCGGTCGCACGAAAAGCGCAAAGGTGATTGTCGAGCAATTTATTCATTTTGACTCGGAGATTACATTGTTAACGGTTCGTTCCGTATCTGGAACAACTTATTGTGCCCCGATTGGTCATATACAAAAGGATGGGGATTATATTGAATCCTGGCAGCCTCATCATATGTCAGACACGCAGATTACGGAAGCACAACATATTGCTCGTACTGTAACGGAAGCTTTAGGCGGCTATGGAATCTATGGTGTGGAATTATTTATTGCTAAAGATCGGATTTATTTTAGCGAAGTCTCGCCAAGACCGCATGATACCGGTCTGGTAACTATGGTAACGCAGGATTTATCTGAGTTTGCTTTACACGTTCGAGCGATTATGGGGTACCCTATTCCATCGATTCGCTTACTTACCCCAGGGGCCTCTCATACTTTAAAAGCGTGGGAAGAAAGTAAGGATTACCGTATTGATGGTGTTCATGATGCGCTAAAAGGAGTAAATACGCAAATTCGCATATTTGGTAAGCCTGAAACAAAAATCGGTCGCAGAATGGCCGTTGCTCTAAGCTCGGCTGCAGATGTAGAAACAGCCAGACAGCAGGCGAAAAAGGCTGCAGATTGTTTGAAAATAATTTACTAATGATGGTAACTTTATATAGGGAGTTTTATACATGTTGAACAAGTATAAGGAAGATCATATGAACCAAATTATTGAAGAGCTAAATATGTTTAAGTTCGCATCACTTAAGGAAGAAGAACTTGTTAGTGATTATATTAACGAACAGAAAACAAAATATTTTTCTTTGGATGAGTCCAAGAAAGTTTATTTAAGAAATAAAACGATAGTCGTTTTAGGGGCAGCAGGCTCTATTGCTTCTGAGCTAATAGCTCAATTGTTAGATGAAGAATTTAAAATGCTGCTTTTAATTGATAAAGATGAAAACGCACTCTATGCCTTGCAAAGGGAAATGAAGCAAAAGCATAGTTCCATCTGCTCCAAAATTCAATTTATTCTCGCTGATATAAGAAGGAAAGACTATTTATCAAAACTCTTTGAACAGTACAAGCCCCAAGTTGTTTTTCATTATGCCAATTATAAGAGCTTAGTGATGGGAAACGCTTCACCAGATGAGTTCATTGATGTAAATATTAGAGGGACTTATGTTGTATTAAACTTATGCTATCATAGTCCTGGTTTGGAGCGATTTATTTATATTTCTTCGGATAAAGCTGAATTACCGACCAATATTTATGGGAAAACAAAAAGAATTTGTGAGTTTATGGTTCAAACATTTGCATTTCAAAATAAAAACATTCAATCTGGCATCATGCGCTATTGTAATGTTTTGGATGCAGCTGGTAGCTTTGCCATTCCCACTTTCCGAAAACAAATCATGAATAACGAAGCGGTTACTATTCGCAGAAGCAAAGAAGGACTAATACCTGATCGATACTTTATAACCAAAAAAATGGCTGCTCAATTAGCGATATTAGTTGGATGTATCTGCGAAGCTGGGAATATTTTTAGTTTGAATCCGGAATGGATACGCTCTATTCGAATTGATGACCTGGTAAAAATGATTATGAAAAAGAGCAATCTCGTAAAAGATGTAGAATCGTGGTTGCAATCCAACGTGATCTTTTCGCCTATGGAAAACGGAGAAAAATTAAGTGAGGATTTGGGAAGAGGTACTTCCATTAAACAAGCCCCATTGATTCAAATTTCCACGATAAATATAGACCAACTAGATAAGGACTACTGGCATAAAAGACTAGAGAATTTATTACAATTATTTAGTTTAGAAGATTTTTCAATAAGCGATATTCATGCTGCATTGGATATTTTAATTAATGAGATGGAAAGAAGGGTGATTGAAGCGTAAAAACGATTGAATGAAGTCGCTTTTTTATAACTGCTTACGGGCAACAAATAAGGATAACCGTAAGCAGTTATCAAGAAACTTAGTTATTCTAAAACATGCTCTTATACAAAAAGCCGGGGCAAATTCTTAATATAGGAGGGTCGAATGATTCCTTTTTCAGTGATGATCGCAGTTACGTATTCATGAGGTGTAATATCAAATGCTGGATTGTATACTTTAATACCTTGAGGGGCCGTTCGTTTACCGAACCCTTCCGTTATTTCCTCCGCATCTCGTTCTTCAATCGTAATTTGCTCTCCCGTTGGCGTGTTCAGATCAATCGTTGATAACGGACAGGCTACATAAAACGGAATGTTATGTGCTCTAGCTAATACTGCGACGCTATAAGTGCCGATTTTGTTGGCTACATCTCCATTTGCTGCAACACGGTCAGTACCGACGATGACAGCTTGAATCCACCCCTTTGACATCACCATACCTGCCATATTATCGCAAATTAAGGTAACGTCAACACCAGCTTGCTGCAATTCAAAAGCTGTAAGTCGCGCACCCTGAAGCACGGGTCGTGTTTCATCAGCAAATACTTTTAACGCAATCCCTTTTTCTAAAGCTAAATAAAATGGAGCTAAAGCTGTTCCATATTTGGCTGTTGCCAGACCGCCCGCGTTGCAATGAGTCAAAACTCCCATACCATCCTCAAAAAGCGTTAAGGCATGTTCACCGATCATTCGGCATGTTTCTTCATCTTCCGCTTGGATTTGCTGTGCTTCTACTAAAAGAGCCAGACAAAGGCTGTCGGTTGTTTTTTCTGTCGAATTTAGAACAACAAGCTCAGATGCCCGGCGTTTCATGCGGTCCAGCGCCCAAAACAAATTGACTGCTGTAGGTCGTGAAGTAGCTAAATAATCCGATTGTCGCTGGACTTCAGCTAATAATTCTTGGGGCAATGCCTCTGGATTCGCTTTTTTATAACTCTGAACAGCCAAATATACGCCATATGCTGCGGCAATTCCAATTGCAGGTGCACCACGAACCTTAAGCTGCCGAATCGCATCCCAAACTTCCTCAACGCGTGTTAAATCTAAATAACATATTTCCTCAGGTAATAATCTTTGATCAAGCAGCTCCAAATGATCTGCATTCCACCGCAAGGATACGATATTTTTCTGTTTAAGCTCATTCATTGTTCGAGGCCTCTTTTCGCAATTTCCAATATTTCATCAATAGAGCTGGCTTGGCGATGCTGAAGGATTAAAGCTTGACCTATCGATAAAGCGATTCGCTCCGCTTTTGCGCGAATGTTCGGGTCATTTATGGATTGAATGTCAGCGACAGGAGCCAATCCGATAATCCGGCGAATCATTTTACAACCTGCATAGCCCATTGCATCTTGAAGCAGACGCTGCATGTAATTCTCACGATATCCAGGAACTGAGGATAGTCGGTCTACACTATCTTTCTGCCATAGAGCCAGGAATTGCTCAGAGAAATGCTGCCATACATCCTGAACAGTCTGCAGCAAATATTCGCGGAATTTAATTCGCGCTGTTTCATCCGCAATCCAAGCTTCTTGTCCAGCGTAATTTAATAGTAAATTAGCGATTACAGCGCCAATATCAAAGCCCATAGGACCATAAAAGGCAAATTCAGGATCGATGACTTTCGTTGACCGTGAAGTGATAAATATACTTCCAGTATGTAAATCACCATGAAGCAGCGCTTGAGCATGCGTTAAAAAACCTTCGCGAAGTAAAGCAACCTCAAATTGCAATTTAGAGTTATGCCATATCTGTTTCACTTCATTACCTATCAATGGATTAAAATTATTGGTTTCCGCATTGGTGTAAGGGTGATCGAAAATAAGGTCTTCGCTAATTTTGCATAGCTCGGGATTAATAAATTGCTGTACTCGAAGCTTTTTCTGCTGTTGATTCAAGCCCAAATCGGAAGTATAGAAAAGGGTATGCGCCAAAAAGTGACCGATGTGTTCAGCAAATAAAGGATATTCATTTCCTTCGATTAATCCTTTACGCATAATGACATGATCACTTAGATCTTCCATAACCGTCAAAGCAAGCACAGAGTCATAGATGTAAACATGTGGAACTAATTCAGGACAAAGGGATGATTGCAAAAGCAGTGCTTCACTTTCTATTCGCGCGCGATCGATGGTTAGCGGCCAAGTTTCACCAACGACTTTGGCATAGGGCAATGCTTGTTTAAGAATTAAACTTTTCCCGCTTTTCGGGTCGGAAATATGAAAAACGAGATTTAGGTTGCCATCGCCAATTTCACGGGACGATAATTCAGCATCTTCAGGAAATATACCTTCTATGGATCTAGCGTAATCAATAGCTTCTTTTGCATTTAAAGCATGATAATCGGACATGATATTCCTCCTTGGCGTTTTGCGTAAGCAAAACTTGCATCGTAAGCATTATCTTAAGTTTTTATGCTTAATTGAATTATATGATAACTTATTTTCACTTGCATTAACAAAATAAAAATAGAGGCCGCGAAAGGACCTCGTCGTCTCCTCTATTTTTTGATTCATATCGATGTTCAACTAAGTCAATGGCTCCAAGAACAATATGGGCTAGACCAAATCCGATAACTCCCCCAAGCCACTGCTGGGTATTTGTTGCGCAATGCAGCTCCCGATGAAATTTGCATTGTTTTCCCTTAGTAAATATAATTAAATATACAGAGTATTGGCAGGGGGAATAGAATGATGGAAGAGAAACAAACCATCGCGCTTAAAGAATGGGCGATCGCTGTCAAAGCACTTGAAGCGGGGGAGCAAATCGTTATTATGCGCAAAGGTGGAATTATTGAAGAAACACGTGATTTCCGCTTGGAAAGCAATGCTTTTTATTTGTATCCCACTTATGAGCATCAAAAAAACGAACTGCTTAAAAGCGCATATCAGACGAACTTGGATGAAATATTAGAAACATGGGATAATCAAGCGTCATTTATTAAAGTGACAAGTTATGCGGAAGTGACTGCTGATTTGGAAGTAAATGATCAAGAGCAATTAAATCTTTTATTCCCTTATCATATTTGGACAGAACATTTTGCAGAGGAACGGTTAAAATGGAAGCGCGATAAGCCGCTTCATGTTTTATTGTTACGTGTGTATCGTTTAAGCAAGCCGCTTATTCTGCCCATATTACCGGAATATAATGGGTGCAAATCATGGATTCGATTACTTACGGAGCTTCCATTGGATGTTTCAATGGCACCTGTTTTAGCAGATGATGTTTTCGCCACTCAGGTGGAGCAAATTAAGCGGCTTTGTACAAATAAACGGAGGTAATCTTGAAAAAGAGTCAAGTCTTTTTCACAAATTCAGGCAAATGGACTTTAATCCTCTTTCAAGGTGCGGTATAATGATATTACGCAAATGATAATCAATGATAATCATTTAATAATGATTACAAACTAATTTAGCTGGAGGTAACAACAATCATGCCAAATTCACTGAAATTTATTATAGACGGTTTAAAGGCGTCTGTTGAAGGAAAGGAAATTTTAAAAGGACTTAGCTTAACTATTGGCGGTGGAGAAATCCATGCAATTATGGGTCCGAATGGTACAGGAAAAAGTACCTTGGCATCCACATTAATGGGGCATCCTAAGTATGAAGTAACGGAAGGAACCGTTACTTTGGACGGCGAAGATGTGTTGGATATGGCTGTAGATGAAAGAGCGCGTGCTGGATTGTTTTTGGCCATGCAGTACCCAAGTGAAATTTCAGGTGTGACGAATTCTGACTTTTTACGCAGTGCGATTAATGCTAAACGTGGTGAAGGCAACGAAATTTCATTGATCAAATTCATTCGCCAAATGGAAAAGAAAATGAAGGATTTGGAAATGAATGCTGAATTTGCCCATCGTTATTTGAACGAAGGATTTTCCGGTGGAGAAAAGAAGCGTAACGAAATATTGCAAATGATGCTTCTTGAGCCGCGCATTTGCATTTTGGATGAGATTGATTCGGGGCTGGACATCGATGCGCTTCGTATCGTTGCTGAAGGCGTGAATTCCTTGAAGAGCGAAGATAGAGGTTTTTTAATTATCACCCATTATCAACGTTTGTTGGATTACATTACTCCTGATTTTGTACACATTATGATGCAAGGCCGCATCGTTAAATCCGGTGGTCCAGAGCTTGCCGAGCTTGTGGAAAAGGATGGCTATGATTGGATAAAGGAAGAATTGGGCATTGTTGATGAAACAGTTGGACTTGGCGTCTAAACATACTGATAACGAGGAGCAAGTTGGCTGTTAATCAGTATAATAGCAAATGCTTACGAAGAAAGTTTTCTGCGGAAAACTCTAAGGAGAGATAAACATGAGCACGGAAACCATTCTTCCAATTAACCGCCAATCCGTTTTGGCACAGTCCCAAAGCAAGCAGGAGCCGCAATGGATGTCCGACCTCCGATTGAAGGGGTTAGAATTGGCGAGCACATTGGAATTACCTAGATTAGAAAAAACAAGAATCGATCGCTGGAACTTAGATTCTTATGGAACGTATATTACGACGGAAGTAATTGGGTCCATCAGCGAACTTCCGGAAAAAACGAAGCAGCTTTTGAATGAAGAAAATTCAGGAAACTTGTTGGTACAAAGAAACTCCGGTGTGGTTTACAGCCAATTGTCAGCTGAATTAGTTAAACAGGGTGTTTTGTTTCTGGACTTGGAAACGGCTTTGCAGAAGCATGGGGACCTGATACAAACTTATTTCATGAAAGCAATAAGCCAAGATGAACACCGGTTCAGTGCACTACACTCTGCTTTATGGAACGGTGGGGTATTCCTTTATATTCCTAAGAACGTAAAAGTTGAATTGCCGCTTCAGTCATTATTTTTGACAGATGATGCCAAGGCAACTTTTGCTCCGCATGTGTTGATTATCGCGGAAGCGAATAGTTCTGTAACCTATGTAGAAAATTGGATTTCCAGTGCTGAAGGCGAACGAGTGGCGAATGGTATGGTTGAAGTATTCGTCAAACAAGGAGCTAAGGTGCAATTTGCTTCTGTGCATGAATTAGATGATCAGGTTGTTGATTTAACCTATCGTCGAGCTATCATTGATAATGATGCGCGGATGGAATGGATCATTGGTGAATTGAACAGCGGCAACGTAGTATCCGATACGACTTCTATACTGAAGGGCACAGGATCTTCGTCAGACGCTAAGGTGATCTGTGTCGGGACGAACGAGCAAAAGATGAATTTAACGACGCGTGCAGTGCATCATGGACGTAATTCATACAGTGATATGATTACGCGTGCTGTAATGCGCGATCAATCCACAGCCATTATTAACGGCGTTACCAAAATAGAAAAAGGTGCAACAGGCGCAAACGGTCAGCAAACGGAGAAGGTTTTGATGCTGAGTCCGCAAGCACGCGGCGATGCAAACCCGATTTTGTTAATTGATGAAGATGATGTCAAATGCGGTCATGCTGCTAGTGTGGGGCAAGTTAATCCAGAACAAATTCATTATTTAATGTCGCGAGGTATTGCTAAGAAGGAAGCACAGCGCTTAATTATTTATGGGTTTCTGGCGCCGGTTGTTTCACAAATTCCAATTGAAAAATTGGCGGAGCAATTGCAGCACCTTGTTGAAAGGAAACTCGGCCAATGAATACATCGCAAATTCGTGAACTGTTTCCAATTTTACACCAAGAAGTTAACGGTCATCCTTTGGTTTATTTGGACAGTGCCGCGACTTCGCAAAAGCCGATTTCTGTGATTGAAGCTGTAAAGCATTATTATGAATACGATAATGCCAACGTACATCGCGGGGTTCACACCTTAGGTTCCCGGGCTACCGATGCTTATGAAGGCGCACGCGACAAAGTCGCGCGTTTTATAAACGCCAAGTCTACGGAAGAAATTATCTTTACTCGTGGAACGACTTCTTCAATCAACTTGGTAGCAAGCAGCTATGCGCGTTCCGTTTGCCAAGAGGGTGATGAAATTGTAATCACGGCTATGGAGCATCACAGTAATTTAATTCCCTGGCAGCAGGCTGCCAAAGCAACCGGTGCTACTTTAAAATATATTCCATTGCAGCAAGACGGTACGATCCTGCTTGAAGATGTGGAAAAAGTAATTACAGATCGCACCAAAATCGTAGCGATTACGTATGTTTCCAATGTATTGGCTGTCGTAAATCCAGTGAAGGAAATTGGCGAAATAGCTCATCGACATGGCGCAAAAATTTTAGTGGATGGCGCGCAGAGCACACCCCATATGAAGGTGGATATGCAGCAGTTGGATTGTGACTTTTATGCCTTTTCCGGGCATAAGATGTGTGCACCGACGGGTATCGGTGTTTTATATGGCAAGAAGGCTTTACTGGAGCAGATGGAACCGATTGAATTTGGCGGCGAAATGATTGATCATGTCGATTTGTATAACTCAACTTGGAAGGAGCTTCCTTGGAAGTTTGAAGGGGGAACACCTATTATTGCTGGCGCTGTAGGTTTAGGGGCAGCAATCGATTTTCTCCAAGAAATTGGATTGGACGCTATTGAGCAGCATGAAAAACAAATTACAGCTTACGCTATGGATAAATTATCAAAGATTGAAGAGCTTGAAGTTTTTGGTCCGCGAAACAATAATCGTTCTGGATTAATTACATTTAATTTGGGTGATGTCCATCCTCATGATTTGGCTACGGTATTAGATGCAGAAGGAGTGGCTGTCCGCGCTGGACATCATTGCTGCCAGCCTTTGATGCGTTGGTTGAATGTATCTTCAACGGCGAGAGCAAGCTTTTACCTATACAATACCGAACAAGATGTGGATCGATTGGCATTGGCCTTATTAAAAACAAAGGAGTACTTTGGCCATGCAATTAGATGATTTGTACCGCAGAGTGATTATGGATCATTATAAGACGCCGCGTAATCGGGGGAGCATTGAGTCAAATGCGGTTTCCATTGAACTGAATAATCCCACTTGCGGGGATAAAATTACATTACAACTGCAGATAGAAGATGAAAAGGTGGTTAATGCCAAATTCATCGGCGACGGATGTTCCATCAGTCTATCATCGGCTTCGATGATGACCGATGCGGTTAAAGGAAAGTCGCTGGATGAGGCGCTGCAAATTGCGGAAGACTTTTCCAGCTTAATGAAAGGTCAAAATGTAGAGTTTGAATATGAGGACATTGAAGCATTATCCGGTGTCAACAAATTTCCTGCTCGCATTAAATGCGCTACGCTCGCTTGGAATGCGTTACGTAAAGGCATTGAGCAATCCAAGCATGCACACGAATAAATCTAAATAGGATTCAACACATACGTTAAAAGGTTAAAGGTTAAAGTATTGCAAATTGATTTACGGGAGGAATTAATCATGGCTAAGAAAATGCCTGAAATGGAAGCTTATAAATATGGGTTTCGCGATGAACATGAATCGATTTTCAAATCCGGGAAAGGCTTAACAAAAGAAATTGTTATGGAAATTTCCCGAATGAAGAATGAACCGCAATGGATGCTAGATTTCCGCTTGAAATCGTTAGAGCTTTTCTTCAAAATGCCGATGCCTAAATGGGGCGGCAATATGGAAGATTTGGATTTCAACGAAATCCAATATTATGTGAAACCATCAGAAAAACAAGGGAAAACTTGGGAAGAAGTGCCTTCCGAAATTAAAGAAACCTTTGATAAGCTAGGTATTCCTGAAGCGGAGCAAAAGTTCCTTGCTGGTGTCTCTGCACAATATGAATCCGAAGTGGTTTATCACAGCATGCAAAAAGAGCTGGAGGATCTTGGTGTTATTTTTACGGATACAGATACGGCGTTACGCGAGCATCCGGAATTATTTCGTCAATACTTTGGTACAATCGTTCCGCCAAACGACAATAAATTCGCAGCATTGAACAGTGCCGTATGGTCTGGTGGCAGCTTTATCTATGTGCCAAAAGGCGTAAAATGTGAAGTTCCGCTGCAAGCCTATTTCCGAATTAATTCCGAAAATATGGGTCAATTTGAACGGACGTTGATTATTACAGATGAAGACAGCTTGGTTCATTATGTAGAAGGCTGTACAGCTCCAATTTACAGTACGAACTCATTACACAGTGCTGTAGTTGAAATCATTTGCTTGAAAAATTCACGCGCTCGTTACACTACGATTCAAAATTGGGCGCCTAATATTTATAACCTCGTTACTAAACGTGCGGTTGCTGAAGAAAATGCGACGATGGAATGGGTTGATGGTAACATTGGATCCAAGCTAACGATGAAATATCCAGCAGTTGTGTTAAAAGGTCGCGGAGCCAAAGGTATGGTGCTTTCAATCGCCGTTGCTGGCCGCGGTCAACATCAGGATGCAGGAGCGAAAATGACTCATCTTGCGCCAGACACCACTTCGACGATTATTTCTAAGTCGATTAGCAAGCATGGAGGTAAAGTAACTTATCGTGGATTAGCTTCCTTTGGACGTAATTCACAAGGCTCTAAAGCGAATATCAAGTGTGATACGTTAATTATGGATAAAGAGTCGACTTCAGATACGATTCCTTACAATGAAATAATGAACGATAACATCACGCTTGAGCATGAAGCAACGGTTTCGAAGGTTTCCGAGGATCAACTATTTTACTTGATGAGTCGCGGATTAACGGATGCTGAAGCAACACAAATGATCGTCATGGGCTTTATTGAACCGTTCACCAAAGAGCTTCCGATGGAATACGCCGTAGAAATGAACCGTCTCATCAAGTTCGAGATGGAAGGCAGTATTGGATAATCTTGCTGTTGGCTGTAACAATTATACTTGCGTGTCCGATCCTTCGGACACGTATTTTTTATTGGAAGGAAAGGAACAGCATAGGTCGTGATACTGAGGTAATCATTATCATCTGAATCTGAAATAAAACCAACCATAGAATAACCTCCTTTTTCATTTTTAAGGAGGATTAAAAGGGGGATGCAATATATTAAGGGCATTCTTATTACGTTCAGCTCAAATGGAATGAGAAAAAAATTAGACCTGCAACTTTTTAGTTTTGCAAGTCCAATTTTTATTCTATATAAAATAAAGGGGTACTTATAGAATATCCCTAATAGCTTAATTCAAACTTAAGAAAATGTTAAAGTTCTATGAAGAAACCCCGAATGGTGTTTTTTGTCCGTTTCTATACGATAAGGTGTGAAGCTCCTTTGATTAATTAAATCTAATTTAATTTGACTTATTTCAAGAGCGGGTGTAGATGGTTATTACGGACTTGTAACGGGCTTACTTTATCAATAATTCCTAAGGTCTTTTAAAACAAACATGTCTTTTTTTTGCATATTAAACGTGCAATGTTTGCATCCTAAGGACTAGAAATAACAGTTCTAATCTAAAAGGAGCGAGATAAATGAGGGTGGTAAAGCTTAGTCATAACGTTCGGAAATGGATACGAACGAGTATACAGCTCACATTGGTATGCAGTCTAATAACACTAACAGCTTGTATGAATAAAACAAACAATCCTTCTGCACAATCTACAAAACAATCCGGTAATAAGATTTTAAATACAGGCAATACTCAGCCTTTGCAAGCAAATCAAAATCAAAGCTCGATTCCGCTAATTTCTCACAATGGTATTCAATATGTACAAGCTAAACAGCTTGTAGATTTGCTTAATTTCCAATCTACCTGGGACCCCGCTACTTCGACTTTCCTAATAGGGGATAAGGATGCTAACTTTGTATTGAAAATGAATTCGAATGATGCGATCAAACAAGAAGATACGATTAAGCTAACTTCACCTCCGATGATTATCGATCAAAGTGCTTATATTCCGGTATCTGCATTAGGAGATCTTTTTCAAGAAGACATGTCTTTTACAGTAAGCGGGAATCAGTTAATTCTTTATAGTTCTAGTAAGGATATAAGCATCAACCAGGATACGAATTATTCGCAAACATCGCAAGACCAGCATTTGAATTTTGGAGATGATCCGAATGATCCATACAAAAATCAAGGTGGACCGACAGCGACTGGAGCATCGGATCAGGCCGTTTTAAATGATTTAGAGGATGACAATAGTATACCCGTGGTCTTACGCAATATCGATATTCCGGGGATGATTCGCAAAGCGTGGCAGTATTTGGGGGTAGGCTACCAGTTCGCAGCAGGACCTTACGCGAAATCGGGGAAATTTGATTGTTCTTCCTATACACAGTATATTTTTGGGAAGTATGGGATAGGTTTGCCAAGGGTAGCTAGAGATCAAGCTAATCAAGGCGTAACTGTAAGCAGAAATAGTTTGCGTGTAGGGGATTTAGTTTTCTTTTCAGTTCCGGGAAGATTTAGGTCCAATACGACGGTTGGGCATGTAGGTATTTACCTTGGTGGCAATAAAATGATAAATGCCAATAATGTCCCCCAAAATGGCGTGCAAATTACAGATATAAATAAACCTTATTGGAAAAATGCCTTTTTGCGAGCAAAACGCATCGCTACTTAGTCGGATGGCTCCATCTTTATATGTATAATTTAGTGATTTGAAGCTCACGACGAGAAGACAAGTCGACAAAATTTTCATTTATCTGAATTAAGGGACGGAAGAAATCGGAAGGATTAGTCATGATAATAGTTCCTACCTCTCCGTTGCTTAGGGAAACCTTTTTCCCGATAAAATGGGGCAGCATATTTTTTATAAATACCATACAAACTTCGGGATCGATTTCACTAAAACTCATGCGATGTAATTCCTTCAATACTTGGAGCATATCCTTTTCTTTCTGAAAAACACGGGAAGAAATCATTGCGCTATATATATCAGCAACGGCAACTATTTTGGAGATAGGCTGGATTTTCTCTGCTTTAATCCCCAAAGGATAGCCCGTTCCGTCCAATCGTTCATGATGCTGAAGTGCAGCAAAAGCAACCTCAGGCTGATTCAATGATTTACTGATAAGCTGATATCCATAAAGGGTATGTTTTTTCATTTCATTAAACTCATCTACGCTTAGTTTTGCGGGCTTATTGAGAATCGTAATACTGATATTGCTTTTACCTACGTCATGAAGATAGCCCGCTTTCCCGGCAATGAGAGCTTTCTCCTCGGTGGAGCCCATCCATTTGGAAATGTAGTAGGAGAGTATGCCCACCTGAACACAATGCTGATAGGTATAATCGTCATTATTATTAAGTGTGAGAAGTAGTGAAACGACATCTCTTTCTTGCTTGAAATTGTCGACAAGCGGGCCAAAGTTTTTCATTACTTCTTCATCTACAATTTTCCCATTCGCAATCGCTCTCTTAAATACGTCTTTTATACCATCAACAGCGAGATTGTATTTCTTTTCTGTTACTGCGGAATCTCTTTTACGAGCAGGTCTCATTGCGTTAACAGATGTTTCTCGATAGGCAATTTCAACATAATCAATTTCATGATTTAATAGTTTGTTAATCTCATATTGATCTAAAATAGTAGAAGCCGAGAGGATATGTAGTCCATATGAATTATAAGTATCCTCAATCAATAAGTCGCCTTCCATTAACTCCATAACATGAATTCTCAATTTGAACGCTCCTTTTCCTATGCTTTGCAATACATTTTATGAGCCGATATAGCGGCTATAAAGGCTTTTGGCTACGACTACATCATCTGTTCCCTGAATCATGACTCTTCCATCCGGAAATAAAACAAAAGTGAATAAATCATTTATATAGAATTTTAAAAGAAAGGGTGTACGTTCGACTTTACCAAGGGGCTTCCATTTCTGTTCCCAAGCATGGAGATCATAGCTTTGAGATTCAACCGGGAAAATTTGCACGGAGTTTCGTCCGCATAAGGATTGTATCGTTTCACCCTGTAGGTCAGCTTGCAAATATTCAAAATGTCCATTTCCACAGGCTGGGCAGTCTGCCTTTTTTGCATGGGATACATCAATAAACGAGTGCTGATTGTACCATAGATCAATATGTATCATTTGCCGATTAAGGTATGTATGGTCACCAACTAAAAGCTTCATAGCTTCCGTTGCTTGATGTGATGCGACCAAATGTATAATAGGACTAATTACGCCAGCGGTATCACAAGTGTCTCCGGTTCCTTGCTGCGGCGCTTGTCCAAACATACAGCGAAGACAAGGTGTTTGCCCTGGTACTATCGTCATCGACACGCCCCTAGAGCTGACAGCGCCACCATAAATCCAAGGAATATTGTGCTTAATACTCACATCATTTAATAAGAAGCGAACGGAAAAATTATCGGTTCCATCTAAAATCAAATCAACATCGCCAAGGAGTGCCTCTGCATTAGTTGGATTAAGATCAGATACGTGTGGATCAATTTCTACAAATGAATTGATTTGACGTAGACGATTTGCTGCAGCGATGGCTTTAGGTGCTAAATGCTCTGCATCATTTTCATCAAATAGCATTTGGCGCTGCAGATTGCTCCATTCTACATAGTCACGGTCAATAATACGGACATAGCCAACGCCAGCTCTGACCATGTGATTGGCTAAAACTGTGCCAAGTGCGCCCATTCCAACTATCGCAACACGGGAATGAATTAATTTGAATTGGCCTTCTTCACCTATGGGAGGGAACAACGTTTGTCGAGAATAACGTGCAAGCTGTTCTGTAGTTAATTCATTCATGATCGAATCCATCCTTTGCAAATGGATTCGCTGTTGGATCCCATGGACCCTTTTGGTGACCTTTCCATTCAGACCCATCTTCCCAAATTTCTTTTTTCCAAATGGGGACGATTTGTTTCAATCGTTCAATCGCAAAACGGCTGGCTTCATAACATTCTAAACGATGCTTGGCGGAAACGGCGATGACAACACTAATTTCACCGATGGCTACTTGGCCGATTCGATGTGTAATCGCACAAAGTGTACCAGGCCATTGTTTGTCAATTTCACGAGAAATTTGTTCAAGAGCGGCAAGCGCCATAGGCATATAGGCTTCGTACTCCAAAAGCACAGTTCGTTTGCCTTCTGTAAATTCTCTTGTCGTTCCGACAAAGTTAATCGCTGCGCCATGTTGAGGTACGATGACTAGCTGACTTACTACGTCTATGGAAATAGGATCGCAAGTGATATGATGGAGTGAGTTTCCTGATTGTGTTTCCCCACCGGAGACTGGAGGAATGCATGCCAGTTCATCTTGTTCACCTAGAATTTCATCTGCTAGTGCGTACGTTTGATTCTTGGCAATGAAGCTAAGTGAAATCATTTCAGAAGCGTGAGGGTATTGTTCAATCAAGTATGTTTTTAATTGTCCTGCAGTTATTGCTGACTGTTCGATATGGATAGTTATATGGGAATGACCAATCGTTCCAGCTAATCCTGCAAATAAACGAATATTTAGCTTCATAATAAGGCACTCCTAAGAAGTAATGGATGTATTGACAATAAGCATATCATAAATTAAGCAAAACGACTTCATTTATCAGCTACAAATTTAATAAAAATTTAATTATAATGGGTTAGGATAGTCATAAAGAGGTTTATTTATTTGGGTAGCAAATGAAAGGGGGGAGCCAGATTGTCAACGACCATCCAAAAGGTAACTATTCTGCATACCAATGATATTCACAGTCATTTTGAACAGATGCCTCAGGTTGCTACAGCAGTTCATACGTTAAAATCCAGACACGAGCAAGGAACAGTGATCACAATCGATTGCGGTGATCATATGGATCGTATGTACATAGAGACAGAAGGCACCCAGGGGATCGCCAATATTCAGGTGATGAATGCAACAGGGTATGACATTGCATTGTTGGGAAACAATGAGGGTTTGACGTATAGTATAGAGGATTTGGCGATAGCATATGGAGATTATGCGGACTTTGTCGTACTTGGAAGCAATTTATTTGATGCGCGAACGGAGCAGCATCCTTTATGGATGAAACCCTACCATATCTCGGAAATAAACGGATTGCGAATGGGCTTTATTGGCGTCACCGCTTATTTCATTGATTTTTACAGACTGTTGAATTGGGATATTCGCAAACCTATGGAAGTTGTCGCTCATTGGGTTAAGGTTTTGCGTGAACAAGTAGATGTAATCGTTGTTTTATCTCATCTTGGTTTGAATCAAGATAAACAGATGGCCCAGGAAATAACGGGAATTGATTTGATTTTTGGCGGACATACGCATCACCTCTTAGAGAAGCCTTTACTTGTTGAGAACACATACCTTTGCGCCACGGGTAAATTTGGCCAGTATGTTGGGGAGGTTGAGTTAACTTTCGATTTAGAAACGCACTGCTTGCTGGAAGTCAGTGGTCGCTGTATCGAGGTGAATCGCTTTGAAAAGGATGAATCGATCGTCCGCCTAATTCAAGAGATCAGGGAGAAAAGTGAGCTTGAGATGACACAGGTTGTCGCTCAATTGGATGAGCCTCTAGAGATCCATTGGTATGAGGAATCGAGCTTAGGAAACTTATTAGCGACAGGTATTCGCAAATGGGTTGATGCAGAGATTGGCCTTACCAATTCGGGACAGCTCTTACAAAGTTTAAGGCACGGTGAAATTACTAAAGCAGATCTATTACAGATGTGCCCTTCACCCATCAATCCTTGTCGCATGCTGCTGCGTGGTGATCAAATTCAATTGGCTTTAGAAGAGTCCTTGCTGCTATCCTTTCAAGAAAAAGCAATCCAAGGCTATGGTTTTCGCGGGAAATGGTTAGGCTCATTAAGTACAAGCGGTTTGCGTATCGAATACGATCCTGAAGCGCCTTCATTGCACAAAATTAAGCGCATTTTGGTAAACGAGGAGGAGATAATAGCAGATAAAATCTATCGGGTAGGAACGATTGATATGTTTACCTTTGGCATCGGCTATTTGTCACTTCAGCAGGGAACAGAAATTGAATACTACTTGCCGGAGTTTCTCCGCGACTTGTTACTACATGAGCTCCGTGATCCTGCTGCAGTTGCAAAATGTCAAGAACGTCATTGGATTAAAGCTTGATTTGCTAAGCTACGTATTGTAACATGAAATGAAAAGTATTAAAAAAGCTTTGTCCAATCATAGGAGGTTATTATGCTCGATTTATGGAACTCACTTATTCTTGGTATTGTCGAAGGAATTACGGAATTTTTACCGATTTCTTCAACGGGTCATATGATTTTAGTAGGTCATATGATCGGATTTACAGGGGCTAAAGCGGATTCGTTTGAGGTTATCATTCAGCTGGGAGCCATTTTGGCGATTGTTGTGCTTTATTGGAAAAAGGTTTTGAGACTATTTGGCATACAAGATGCTGCAAGCAAGCTGCAATCGGGACCGAAATTGAATTTAAAGCACATATTAATCGGAATTATTCCAGCACTATTTTTTGCTTTTATTTTCCGTAAGTTTATCAAAAATGTTTTGTTTTCGCCTGAAACAGTTATTATCGGGATCATTGCCGGGGCAATATTTATGATCATTGCGGAAAAAAGGAAACCACGTGTGGAAGCGAATACGATGGATGAAATTACATATCGCCAAGCATTTTTTATAGGTGTGGCACAGATTCTTTCGCTTTGGCCTGGTTTTTCACGTTCGGGTACAACGATTGCCGCAGGGATGCTAGCGGGTACTAGTCGTGCTGCCGGAGCAGACTTTACATTTTTAATGGCCATTCCGATTATGGCGGCAGCTACAGGATATGAACTGTTGAAAGACTACAAAATATTTACGCATGATGATTTTATTTACCTTGTAATTGGTTTTGTTGTATCGTTTGTTGTGGCGCTGATTGCGGTTGCTACTTTTATTAGATTGGTGCAAAAATTAAGTTTGACTTATTTCGCTTATTATCGTTTTGCGTTAGCAGCCGTTGCCATTCTTTATTTAGTGTTGGGCGGCGAATTAAAGTAAGTGAGTTGAAAAAAATCGTCTTTAGTAAGGAATCCCACTTGTTCTGGACAATTGTCAGAGGAAGTGGTTTTTTTCTTAAAAGAGTGTGTGGCGACGAGGATTAATGGGTGTGCTTGTAAAAGTTTACGTGCCGACTTTGAAAATGAGGGCATATTCATCACGCAACACAGCCACACTTATTAAACAGACTCTAATCAATTTTCGATGGAAGCTTACGACATAAGTTTAACCTCTAAGGAGAGATTTGTTTGAAGGAAGCGGATGAGAAAGGTTTTTTCTGGTATTGGGGTAAGAGCATTCATCATTTTCGTTGGCTTGTTGTAGCGATTTGGCTTGTTTTGTTCTTAAGCTTAGCTCTGTTTGCCCAAAAAGCTCCCTCCTTGTTAAAGGATAATGGATTTACGCCGAGAGGCAGCGAATCAGATCAAGGATTGCAGCTAATGCAGCAAAAGCTCGATTTCCCTGCATCAACAGTTACGCTAATCTATCGCAGTGCTGAAGAGAAATTAACCGGAGCCGAAGCAACGCAAAAGATTTTGGCGTCGCTCGCTGATTTGAAAAAGCTTCCTTATGTTGCAGATATCGCTGTCAATCAGGCGAAACGGCTGCAGGCTGGAAAGCAAGAAAATATTCAAGCAATGAATGTTTTTTTGCGGCTGGATGCAGATAAAGCATTGGATCGTTATCCCGAGATCAAGGCATTGGTTCATGCTCCAGCAGGAATGCAGGTCGAATTGACGGGTGCGACAGCGATTTTATATGACATGCAGGCAGCGAGCAAGAATGATATTGCCAAGTCGGAAGCAATTGGACTTCCGATTGCTATTATTGTTCTCCTGCTTATTTTTGGAACGGTTCTCGGCGCACTGCTGCCTTTGATCGTTGGCTTGATGAGTGTGACGGTGACACTCGGCTTAACTTATTTTATCGCACAGGGTGTTTCGCTTTCCAATTTTTTGCCTAATATTGTGACGATGCTAGGTTTAGCTGTTGGGATTGATTATGCTTTGTTTATGGTAAGTCGTTTCCGCGAGGAATTAAAAATTCAGTCAAATGTCCAAGATGCTGTTGCGATGACCTGCCAGAAGGCAGGTCGATCGATTTTTTTCTCTGGCATTGCTGTGTTGATTGGCTTGTTAGGCATGCTGTTTATTAATTTGACGATCTATAGCTCGCTTTGCATTGGTGGAGTGATTGTCGTTTCCATTTCTGTTTTAGTTGCGAATACGCTGCTGTTAGCACTGCTTGGACTGTTTGGAACAAAAATTAATGTGCTGCGAGTTATTCCTGCTCGCTTTCGGCGAAAAGAAGCTTCACAATTCTGGGGACAAATGGCGTATTTTGTTATGAAGCGCCCGTTGGTATTGGTTATTGTTGTGGGTACAGTTTTGTTGTTTTTGACGCTGCCTCTTGGACAGATGAAACTAGGTGTACCGAGTGCCGGTGTATTGCCGCCAAGCTATGAGTCGCGCTCTGCATCTGATTTGTTAAATCAAGTGTATGATGCGAGGGAAATGAATCCGATTCAAATTTATGTACAAGCGGGTGAAGAGGTTTGGAATGAAGGTACGATTGGGCAAATTCAAAAATATACTAAGCTGCTTCAACAAACAGCTGGTGTAAAACAGGTGAAAAGCTATATTTCTGATTTTGCTGATCAAACTCCTGCGAAAACAGCTGCAATTCTACAGCAGAATGATGTTCGAGCTCGTATAGCAGGCTTACGCATGGCAAACGACCACTCTGCTTATATTGTTGTAGAACCCGCATCCGATCCGGAGGACTCAAAGACGGGCGAGGTGGTTAAGCAGCTGCGTCAGATAAAGGTTGCAGGACTTCAACCCTTCATAACTGGGGGGACAGCGTATCGTATTGATATTTTGCAGCGCATCAATGATGGCATTCCTAAAGTAGTTGGTTTTGTGATGATTGTCACTTATTTTGTGCTGTTGCTTGCTTTTCGTTCGATTTTATTACCATTAAAGGCTGTGCTGATGAATTTACTCAGTCTAGGCGCTAGTCTGGGAATTGTGGTTATTGTTTTTCAAAAAGGGTTTTTAGCACATGCGCTGCATATCACCTCGATTGGCTATGTAAGCGCCACTTTGCCGGTAATCATATTTTGTGTTGTATTTGGGATTTCGATGGATTATGAAGTGTTTCTGATTTCGCGAATTGCCGAAGAATATGAGAAAACAGGAAATAATGAGAAAAGCACTGCGGAGGGTCTGAAGAAAACGGGGAGCTTAATCACAAGCGCTGCATTTATCTTGATTGTCGTTGTTGGGGCGTTTATTTTTACGGATATTGAAATTATTAAGGCGCTTGGCTTGGGATTGTCGCTTGCAGTTTTGATTGATGCGACACTCATTCGTATCTTTATTGTTCCTGCTTTAATGAAGCTTCTAGGTCGAGCGAATTGGTGGGCGCCGCGATGGATGAAAGGGAAACGAGGTTGAAAAAAGCATTCTCCTCAAGGTTGTTATTAATTAAGGTTTAATTTTAGCGTAAAGTCAGTTAAAATAAAGAGTACGGCTTCATGCTTATTGCAAAATTATAGGTCAGGTGTGTTTTAAGATGAATGAAAAGCTTTTAGCGCAAATGTTACAGCCGCTTAGCCCGTTAAATGATCCATGGGACCCGCTCGTTTCGCTGCAGCATTATCGCAAGCATGTGTTAACCAGCGTCGAATTGACCATAACAAATCTCTGCAATATGCGTTGTGAGCACTGCGCAGTTGGAGATGCCTTGGTTATGACGGAGGAGCCGCCGCTTCCTCTGGATCAAGTCATTCGTATGCTCGATCAGGTAGAGCATCTCGAAACGATAAGCATTACCGGTGGAGAGCCTTCCTTTCGAGAACAAACCGTTAAGGAATACATCGTACCCTTACTTCGCTATGCGAAGGATCGCGGGGTACGCTCCCAAATAAACTCAAATGTTACTTTGCCTTTTTCTCGCTATGAGATGATGGCGCCTTATTTGGATATACTTCATATCTCGTTTAATTATTTAAATGAAGAGGATTTTTTACAGGTGGGCTTTGCCAATGCGAATCATAAGGTGAGCCGCGATACAGCTGTCAAAATGTATGAGCGCATGGTGGAGAATACGATCGCTTTAAGTAAGGGCGGGATGTTCGTTTCTGCTGAATCGATGATTAATTATCGCACACATGAAAAACTGGTTGCGATCCATAAATTGATTGATCAGATGGGATGCAGTCGTCATGAAGTTCATCCGATGTATCCCAGCGCGTTTGCAGCAAATCTGCCGATGCTTTCTTTGGATGATCTACGCCATTCGATGCATCGCTTGCTGGATGGTCGTAACCCGCAGCTCTGGATGCTGTTCGGCACATTGCCGTTTTTTAGCTGTAATGATAACGAAGCAGATTTGACATTGATCCAGAGGCTGCGTGATGAGCCTAATGTGACCGTTCGCAATGACCCTGACGGGCGCAATCGTTTGAACGTCAATTTGTTTACGGGTGATATCTTCGTCACCGATTTTGCTAATCTGCCCGCGCTTGGAAATATTCAACACGACCCATTAGATGAGGTATTTGCAAAATGGACAGACCATGCATTAAATCAATCGGTAAACTGTCATTGCCCGCAAGCCAAATGCTGCGGTCCTAATCTGCTTGTTGCTCATTCCTATTATAAAGGCGTCGATTTTACCAAAAGAAATGCAATTATTTAAGCTGAAGGAGTTAAACTATTGGACAGTTTTGATTTTTGGAATACTTTCTGGAAATTAATGATGGTACTGGGGCTTGTCTTATTAAATGGTTTTTTTGTATCCGCAGAGTTCGCATTGGTTAAGGTACGCCAAAGCAGACTGCAGGAGCTGGTTAACGAAGGGAACAAGAAAGCTAAGTATGCACTGGCTGTAACTCGTAAGCTGGATGCTTATTTATCGGCAATTCAGTTTGGTATCACTTTGGCCTCACTTGGCTTAGGCTGGGTTGGGGAACAAACGATATCGAATTTGGTGATTGCCCCGTTGTTTCGACTTTTCCATTGGCAAGGGGCTTTTGTAAGTGAAACGCTGTCGGTCATCCTTGCGTTTGCAATCATTACTTTTTTACACATTGTAATAGGTGAACTGGCGCCTAAATCGCTTGCGATTCAAAAATCGGATACGACTGCGCTCTGGTTATCCGCTCCCTTGCTTGTTTTTTATAAAATATTTTTCCCGTTTATTTGGGTTTTGAATGGCGCGGCGAATAGCATATTAAGCTTGATTGGGATTAAGCCGGCAAGTGAGCATGAAGCAGCGCATACTGAAGATGAAATCCGTATTCTGATGAATCAAAGCGTGAAGAGCGGCCATATCAATAAAGAAGAAATGGCACTATTCGATAGTATATTTGAATTTTCTGATCGCTTGGCTCGTGAGGTGATGCTGCCGCGGATCGATATGGATTGTCTTTTTCTTGAAGATACATATGCAGAAAATCTGAAAGCCGTTTACGAAACCAAGCATACTCGTTATCCGGTTGCTTTAGGCGATAAAGATGAAATCATTGGATTTGTTCACATTACGGATTTATTGACTGCAGATCCAGATGAAGAGCATGAGCTAAAGAGTTTTGTGAGACCGATCTTAACAGTACCTGAATCGATGGAGATTAGCCATGTGTTAAAACTGATGCAGAAAAAACGGTCCCAGCTAGCTATTGTGATTGATGAATATGGCGGAACTGCGGGACTTTTAACAGCAGAAGAGATTTTAGAAGAAATTGTTGGTGAAATTCAGGATGAATTCGATAATGAACGTCCCATGGTAGAAGTAAAAGACGATATCATTTCGGTGGATGGACGTGTGCTTATTGAGGAATTAAGTGATACGCTTCATTTGGAAATTGAGGATGAAGAAGTAGATTCGATTGGCGGATGGCTATTTAAAAAGCTTGAAGGGGCGCCGGAAAAAGGGAAAAAGGTTGAAATGGGCGGTCGTACCTTTGAGGTTGCAGAAGTCGAACGACTTCGCATCGTGCGAATACACATTTACCCAGCAAAAATCCCATTCAAAAATGTATAATTATTGAGAACACTTGAGCACTATCGGGTGTTTTTTGTGCTAGTCTTTATTTGATTTTTGGCATATGATATAGATATAACAAGTGACAGCGCTTACCTGCAAGCCTAATCCATTTAAATGATTGAGGCCGAAATTTACGTAAACTCTCGGGAGGTGGGTCAGATGATTTTTATTTTTACAGGGACAAGCGGATCAGGTCGGAAAACGGTTGCCAAGAAGGTCTGTGATCAACTGGGTATTAAGAAAATTGTATCTTACACAACACGAGAACCTCGACCTCATGAAGTGGAAGGCGTGGATTATCATTATATTAGCCGCGCTCAATTTATTGAGGAAGATTTGAAAGGCGAATTTTTCCAAACGGCAGAAATCGACCACATCTTTTACGGAGTGAAAAAGCGGAAAATGCATGCATTGGTAGAAGCGGGTGAGAACGCCTACCTCATCGTCAATCGCAGTGGAGCGAATAGAATTAAATTTGAATTTAAGGAAAAAGCAATCCGCCTTTTCATATATGTTGAAAAGCATACAGTCAGAGAGCGTCTCGAAGCACGTGGTGAATCGTATGAAGTCATCCAGCATTATATGGATCATTATACGGAGGAAGTGACGTATCGTAAGGATTGTGAGCATATTTTTGAAAATATTGAGTTATCGCATACGATTGAAATGGTGAAGCATACCATAGAACAGCATCTTCTTCCGAATCCAACGGCTTAAAGGTTATCATTCAAAAAAGCTAAGCATGAAGCGTGTAACTGCGTTTCATACTTAGCTTTTTTGTATTTTGCATTTATATGTGAACATTTTACCGTATTTGAAAGAAAACCGTGACAAATGCCTATAACGAAAGATAGGCATTTGTCATACCTTAAAGGAGAGCCTAATACAGAGCCCATAAAGGAGGAATTTACCATGAATAGTCCCTATAAAGGTTATGAAACTTTTGTAGGTCCGTACGATCCTTGTCCACCGATCCGTTGCAAAACGTATATTACCGCATCTAATTTATATGCTCCCTTTCAACCGATGTGCTTGCCCCAATTTAATGCCTATGAAGCTTTAAAAGCTGGCACGCTATGGCCTGCTTTCTATAGTCCGTACGAAGCCAGAAAATAAGAGAGGGGCGAATCGAATATGAAGAAACAAACGAATGATGAATACTATAAACATCTGCATGAACTGCAAGCTCTCGATTTTGTATTAGTGGAGCTAACCTTATATCTCGATACTCATCCTAATGATGTTCAGGCCATTCAGCAATTCAACCAATTTACACAAATGAGGCAGCAAGTTGCTGCAAATTATGAAGCAAAATATGGTCCGTTGTTGCAGTACGGACATAGTTATTCCCGGTTACCCTGGCAATGGTCCGAAGATCCCTGGCCTTGGCAAGTATAAAAAAAGGAGAAAACCTCTATGTGGATTTATGAAAAAAAACTACAGTATCCGGTTCGCGTAAGTAAATGCGATCCGCAAATGGCTAAATTTTTAATGGAGCAGTATGGTGGAGCGGATGGGGAGCTGGCAGCAGCGTTACGTTATTTTAACCAACGCTATACGATACCTGATAAGGTAATCGGACTGCTAACTGACATAGGAACGGAAGAATTTGCTCATTTAGAAATGATTGCGACCATGGTGTATAAGCTTACAAAAGACGCTACGGTTGAACAGCTAAAGGCAGCAGGCTTAGGAGCGCATTATGTGTCCCATGACAGAGCCTTATTTTATGAAAACGCAGCAGGAGTCCCTTGGACAGCAGCTTATATTCAAGCCAAAGGCGACCCCATTGCGGATTTATATGAAGATATTGCAGCCGAGGAAAAGGCACGCGCTACGTATCAATGGTTAATCGATATGACGGATGATGTCGATTTGCAAGACGGCCTCAAATTTCTTCGTGAGCGGGAAATTATTCACGCTCATCGCTTCAGGGAAGCAGTGGAAATATTAAAGGTGGAGCAAAGCGTGCAGAAGGTATTTTAAATAGTTTTAAATATATTTAGGTATTGTTTTTAACCCATGAATGCTCAGGCATTTTGTGGGTTATTTGTGTTGAAACAGATCTGAAACGTAAAAGGTTTCTCAACAGTTTAATAGCCGGAGAATTCCGGCTATTTTTCTTGCTTATGCAACCACAGCGCGTATTCTAATGGACGGCGAATGGCTTTTTCATACGTTTCTGTTTCTTTAATCAAGCGGAATACTTCGCGCGCTGGTTTTGGGTTCACTTCCAATAGCCATACTCGACCTGAAGGTGAAACGGCAATGTCCAGTGCCATTTCGCAAAGTCGACCATATTGATTTTCTAATTGAATCACAACTTCATGGCTCAATTGTTCCATCGTCTCTTTGATTTCGTTTATTTTAGCAGTGGATGAAAATCGACTGTGCAGTAATTTCATCATCGGCAATGCCATACCGCCGCCATGAAGATTGGAGGTAATACTGCGTGCGGGGCCGACCCGACCTGCACAACCGGTTACCTCCCATTGACCTATGTCGTTTTTTTGGATTAATAATCGATAGTCATGTACACGTCCGTCAGGTAATGCTAAAGGAATGCCTTGCTGGATCAAGTAACGATCCTTTAACCCCCAAGAGTTAAAACGAATGGAAATTTGTTCTATTTTCATCTTACGCGGGGTGATAATTTTTCTGAAAAGATCTCTGCCTTGAACCAAGCATAGGCCATCAGTTAAACGCCGAATGGAAAGAATGCCTCTGCCACCTGTACCGTTGCTGGGCTTTAAATAAACAAGACTATGATTTTGCAAAAACGAAATTAAGTCAGATGCTTGCTTATATTTTATCGTCTCAGGAAGAAAGGGGCGAATCGTTCGGTTTTTATAAAGCAATTGATGGACGGGCCATTTGTGTGCCATCGGGTGATTAATATAGGTGATCTGAGGATAGTTCGTACGGAATTTGCGCAGCAATGCAAAACGATAGGTTTGTTGAAAACGACAACGATCGTAAATTAAATCGGGTATTGGTTTTATACTGCTGAACCATTTGGCTTTTTTAATATCGTATTGCAGAGCTGTTATTTGATTTTTTTCAGGAAGAACGTCCTCTGGTGTAAATATAATGACATTGAGATTCAGTTTTTTACCAAAAGAAATTAACCGGCGAAAATAATTGAGCTCCTCCAGTTTTTTTTGATTCATATAAAGCGCCATAACGCCGAGAGTTGGATGGGACAATGCTTCCACCTACTTTTTCTTTCTCGATTGTTTCAAATATTCACTATATTGGATAATGCGCTCCAAAGATTTTTTGCGTATTTCAGGTTCGTCAAATTTCATCGGTCGGGAATTTGCTTCAAAAAACCAAATTTGTCCAGATGTGTCTATGCCCAAATCCAATGACATTTCACCCATTGTATTTTTTGATGCTTTTTCGATTTGTCTTGCAATAGCATAAGCGGAAAGTCTCACGCGGCGCATAATTTGTTTAGCTGCTTCTTGGCCGAAAGCTAGCTTCAACAATTTTTCCGGTTCGTCAATCGAACCTCCGCGAGGCACATGCGTTGTAATGCTCAGACTTCCGGCCACTCTTGCCCCGATCCCAGTCAAACTCCATACCCCTTTGGCGTTTTTTTGTACCAAAACTCGTAAATCAAAGGCGCGATTATTAAATTTGGCTAAATGAATGCCCTGCTGTACGATATATTCCTCCAATCCAATGTGCTGCTGCAACTTTTGTCCAAGCTCATATATCGTACGATGCAGCGAAATACGGCTTTTTTTCATATGCTGAATGTGCAATCTATAAAGCAATCCAAAGTTCGAATTAGCAAAGTCGATTTTCATGATTCCTTTTCCAGCTTTGCCTCGTGCGGGCTTCAAGTAGACAAGCGAATATTGCCGCAGCATAGATTCAAGCTCTTGTAAATGGAAAAACTTGCGGGTGGCCGGTATGAATTTTTTTGTTGTTTTCGCTTTGCTTAACCATTCAAATAAAGTCCATTTATTAAAAAAACTTGGATTAAATAAATGGATATTTTTGTGCTTCATGCAGGCTTGAATGGTTTGCTGTACCTCTGGCAGCAATTCATCCTTGCGCGAAGGAATTCGATTATAAATGACATGAGGTAACGGAAGTAGTTTCTGAGTCCATGCTTTAGTTTCAGCATTATAAACAAAGCTTTTTACTTTGGGATTGCCAAGCTTGATATCTTTGGCTGTGACGACAAATACTTTAGCCCCCATTTCTTTGCCTGTACGAATCAAATCAATAAAATTAAAGAGGTTGCCACGAAAGAGGCGATGTTCATCATGCATCGTTAATATTGCGATCAAAGTCTGTGCAGTGCTATCGTGTAAACGAACGTTCAATTATCCCTCCCTCCTCGCGTAAAAACGGCTTAAATATAGACAGTGTTCGTACAAATTGACAAGAGACGTCCTCCCTTGCGCTTTTAATGAAGGGTGCTTGAAAATCGAACGGCCTGGCTTAGCATTTGCTTCAAACATCCATACTTTCTCGTTTTGATCGATCCCTAAATCAAAGCCTAACTCAGCTAAGGTATGGTTGTAATTTCGCTCAATAGCTTCAGCAAGCTTAATTGCAACTTCTTTGGCGTGTTCCAATACATGATCGCCTCTGCTGCCGAATGCACTTTTTAAAACCTGCTCCGGCATCATCAATTGACCGCCTGATCTAACGTGTGTTGTCACGCTGCCTCTGCCTGCCTTTTTAGCTCCGATTCCGGCAGCGACCCATTGATTATGCCCATTTTTCGTGAGATGAAAACGAAAATCTATGGGGCAGTTTTCCATTTCGATCAATCGCACTCCTTGTTGTAAAACGTAATATTGCAGCTTCACATTTTGACGTTGAAGCATATTGAAAAGCCCCGCAAATCGCGGAAATCGAATAAGTACATTACTGCCATTTCGGCGAAAGCGGGCGTAATATCCGCGATTTGGATTATAGGTTAGGCGATAAATCCCAATGCCTAAGCTGCCGGTATTCGGTTTTAAATAAACAAAACGATGTTTTTCCATCATCCTACGAATCTGATCACTTGATGGGTTGTTAACAGATTCAGGTACATATTTCGCAGCTTCTTGATCGCCGTCAAGCAAACGATACACATCCCATTTGTCAAAAAAGCTCCAATTAAATAAAGGGATTCTACGATTGACGAATTTTGTTTTAAAAGACGTCATCGCTGCTGAATTTTCCGCTCTGCGACTAGGAGAACGGTTATAGACGACATCGGGGAGCGGGACAGTTTTGCGGATCCATTTGCCGTTCGCATTCGGAAAATAACCTGTGACGACCTCTCGATTCCAGTCGACTTGATGGGGTGCAAAAGCAATATAAAAGGCTTTATTTGCCCCGGCCTGCATAAACTCGCGAATGAATCCAGTTCTTCCGCCAAAAGGAAGTGCTGAATTATTAGCTGGACCAGCCAGAATTCCAATTAACGGGCCCAACTGAATCTCGCGCCCGTTATTGCTTTTAACCATGCAATTTCCAGCGGAAGGTAAATGGATAGAAGAAGCAATACTTAAAGGTAAGGCTAGAACATTGCCCTCGCGTTTCCATATTTTCACAGGAACTGAGATTGACTTATTGCCTAATCGTAGGGTAATCATTTTGGCTTTGGATAGTTGCAATGCTCTGCTTAAGGAGCGAGTGATCGTGACGGCTTTTTCAGACTGTTGTGTAATAATGACATTGCAGGTGGTCAAACTCATCAGGTTACCCTCCCAAGATTGTTCCTAAAACACGCTTAATGCAATAAATAACGAGCGTAATGTATTGGATTGTGAATCGCATGCTGATAAGCCATTGGTTGACTAAAGCATCGAGCGACAGCCCTGCCGGGCTTTGAATTAACCTCTATAACCCATATTTGTCCAGCTGTATCGACACCGAGATCGAGGCCAAGCTCGGCAAGTCTGCCAAAGTGTTGTTCAAGTAAGCGGGGGATGCTTTCCGCAAGTTGTATTGCTTTTACTTTGATCATTTCTGCTTGGTCTGGATCGAACTGTTGCTCTAAGAAGGGAGACAAGGGGTGACTTGTGCCCCCACCATGCAAATTTGAAGTTATGCTTAATGGTTGACCTAAACGAACGGCCATCCCCGTTAGGGTCCAATCTCCATGCTGATTCTTTTGCAATAATACGCGGATATCAAAGGCTTCTCCACGTTTTGTTAGTAGAGGCAAATATTTTTGTATTAAATAATTTCGTGACCCGATGAATAGGGAAATCCAACGACACAAAGCAATAGGATCTGAAATTTTTTTGCGGATGCAATGGTTTAGGTTGTTTCTTCCCTGAACAAAGTAATCCGAATTTTCTGTTTTTGTAACAACTAAAATCCCTTTTCCATGTGTGCCAAACTCAGGCTTGATGACAACATCGCCATCGTCATTCAATCTTCGAATGAGAGTGGATAGATTGGATAATAATTCAGTTTGCGGCAGATGTGGGGCAATTAAAGCATCGGTTTGCAATACCTTATGCACCTCCCATTTGCCTTTTAGACAGCGCCCAAGGTAAGGGATTTTTTTGATTGTAAGTAAAGCGCGAATTGCGGCACGATGTTTAATGTATTGCGTTCTGTTTTCAAAAAAGGAACGATCATAAATTAGGTCTGGCAAAGGAAGCTCTTGTGAAGCCCAATGATTTTCGTTTTCTGGATGATAAGTGTAACCTTGTATGGTTGCAGAGTTTAAATGGATATGCTGCGGAGAAAAAACATAAACCAAAAGATTGTATTTTGCTCCGAGCGCGCATAATTGGGCAAAAAAGCTTTGTTGTGCCAGTGGGGGTCCTGTATTTGTTTCACATACCATAATACCGACGATTTTTTTTCCATGGCTATGATTCATAAGTTAAAATTTCGCTAAAAATTGCGAATATCGGATAACTTTAATGACAGAAGGGCGGATTTTATTGTCATGAAGCGGTGTATTATCATCCTTGGATGGTTTGGAATTGACTTCAATCAGCCACACTTTTCCCAACGAATCCACGGCCAAATCAATGCCAAGTTCAGCGAAATGCTCAGGTACTTGTGTGTCCATCCCTTTAGCAATTTGCAGCGCCAAATTACTCAGTTTGGCGTGCAAATTTCCTTTTTTTGAGGGACTGAGGTTAGATTTAGCAACTACATCCTGTACGGTACTGAGACTACCCCCTCTAGCAAGGTTGGAGACGAAATTGCGATCCCCTGCGGTTCGCGCTACGACAGAGGTGATAGACCATTCACCCAAGTGGTTTCTTTGTACGAGCACACGAAAATCTACAGGTCGACCACCCGCTTGAATTAATTTCAAGCCTTGTTGAATTTGATAACGCTGGTGCTTTATTTTTCCGGTAATGCTTGAAAAGAGCTCGCTAAGATTTATGAACGTTTGTGTACGAACGCCGTTTAAAGAATTGTAAGAGCATTGGTAATTTGTATTCGATATTTTGGCAATCCGGATGATTCCTTTGCCCAAACTTCCAGTGATTGGCTTTAGAAAAAGCGTTGAATGCCGATCAAGCATTGTTTTAAGCATCAAATAATTTTTTAAAAGGTAGGATTCCGGCAAGTAACTATGAAGCGAAGCGTCCTTTTTTAAGGCTTGAAACACCTCGGTTTTATCCAAATATTTTTCGTTAAAAACAACGGCGCCATAGCGCGATTTAGCTTCTTTCATAAATTTTTGCACATTTACTTTATTTTCTAACTTACGTGAGGTTAAACGATTGTATATGACATCTGGGATCGGAAACTCTTTTTTACCCCAATGATCGGTATAGCACCAGCCGTGAACCGTTTGCATGGTTGGAGGAATATCATTTGGTGTGAAAAAATAAATGAATGCACCGTATTTGGCGCAAGCGTCCGTTAATTCCCTGCAGAAGGCAGTGGTGGCTCCAAAAGGTTTTTCGAAATTTTTCAAATATAATCGGCTAACCAGTACTCCAATTAACGGTCCAAGATGGATGGTGCGTGAGCGTGGTTTATATTGAAGACAAAGTCGCGCGCCCGGGTGTAAGCCCAGCCGATTAGCCAAAGCTTCATGGAGCCGCAGTGCGGACAGTCGGGCAACGGAAACAACTTTGACTTCTTTTTTGAAAGAACCATAACGCAAGTTAACGGTTTCGTTCTCTTTCAATTTCCATTTTTTTAGGTTGGATTCTCCAAGTAAAACAGCGTGTTCCTCCAGAAGGGTATTACCGTTTTGCACATTGATCACGATGTTCGTTTTTGCCATAGTCGGCCCTCCTTCCAGCACTCATTCATCATATGAGGGCATATTTTCCTTGGTGCTTATTTAATGCCCATCTTCGAATAAAACAAAAACATAGTAAATGCTGAGATTTCATACAATAAAGAGTGTAATGAAGCAGAAGAAGGAGGGGATTTTTTTATGAAAGGATGGCTTAATATGGTTAGTATTATTCTAGCTCTAGGCATGATGCTGTACGCCGTGCCACAGCTGCAGGTAGGTCATGGTTTCACTCTGCCAACGATATTCGCTATTGTTTGGCTCTCATTGGCGCTTACTGTGATTGCTGCGCATTTACATGGTGTTCTACAGGTCGACAAAGAAGTGAAGCTGAAGCTGAAACAGATGGAACGGATGCGCAGCTTATAATTTGATTGAATTATAATGAACTAGCGTATACAATTATATGTTATAGAACAGCAAACGAGTGGATGGATGAAAAACGATGAGAAGATTATTTTTTCCTGGCGTTAGTTTAATGAATCGCTTGAGTTATCTACAAAAGTTTTCACTCATTGGCCTTCTTTTTCTATTACCGATAGGACTCACCCTATATTTACTCATTTCAGATCTGAATCAAAAGATTGCTGTTGTGAAGTTAGAAACAGAAGGGGTTGAGTATAATGCTGTTGTCCGCCATTTAGTGGAGCATATCCAACAGCATCGAGGCTTAACTTACATGATGTTGAATGGGGATACAGAAAATAAGCAGGCGGTCGCGGAAAATGAAAAGTTAATTAATGAGGATATAGCGAATATGGATTGGTTTGAAAATAAGCTGGATGAGAAGTGGGCAAACAATAGTCATTGGGTAGATTTGAAACGAGAATGGCAGGCCTTGTTAAGTAAGACAGGAAGTGAAGGCAGCTCTCTGGATAACTTTACGAAGCATTCGGACATAGTTAAACTTATTCAAGCGCAGATTTCGAGTGTGAATAGTTATTCGGGGCTTAAGCAAGATCGTGAAGGAAGCAGCTTAATTGAGGGTTTGCTTGATAAATTGCCTGAAATGTTGGAAACGGTTGGACAAGCCAGGGGACTTAGTTCAGGTGCGGTAGCCGGAAATTTTCTAACTGAAGCAGATCGATTAAGAATGATTGTCTTAGCGGGTACATTTGAACCCGAATTTGAAGTGATTCAGAAAGATCTGCAGGATTACTCATACATAAGTCGCAGCTCCAACGATCTACAGCCATACTTAGTTCATTATGCTTTAACCTTCCATATTTTTCACGACGAATTAACGCAAACGATTCTGAGGCTATCTGATTTTTCACAAATCCATTCGCAAAATCAATTTAATTTGGGAACAGATGCTTTGAATGATGGTTACAAATTATTTGATGCAGGGATACCGATCTTAAATGATGTATTAAAGCAAAAAATGGACGCGCTTAAACAAAAAAAATACTTTGTAACTGGATTTACTTGTTTAGTTGGTTTGCTCTTAGTCTATTTGTTTGTGGGATTTTATCTTTCTGTACATCGCGCGATTTATAAATTGATGCGTTCAGCAGCCCGAATGTCAAATGGGAATTTAAGAGAACGTGTTTACCTTGATACGAAGGACGAGCTGCAGGCTGTGGGAATTGCTTATAACAAAATGGCGATTTCATTAGAAAAAATGTTAAATGAGCGTGAAAGTCAGGAAGAACAGATTAAATTTTTAGCTTATCATGATTCTCTGACAGGTTTGCCAAATCGGGTTCTATTTAATGATCGGCTGGGGCAAGCTTTAGCAATGGCTTCACGTAATCAGGAGCTAGTCGGTGTGATGTTTTTGGATTTAGATCGTTTTAAAGCAGTTAATGATACGTATGGGCATAGTGTGGGAGATAGTCTTCTTCAGAATGTGGCGGAAAGGCTGAAATTGTGTTTGCGTGCGTCAGATACGGTTACGCGTATGGGCGGCGACGAATTTATGATTATTTTGTCAGGCTTAAAAGAATTGGATCAAATGACCGGATTGGCTGAAAAACTATTAGCTGCTTTATCCATGCCGTTGAAGCTGGAGTCCCTTGAATTGACGATTTCGGGAAGTTTAGGTATAAGTGTATTTCCACAGCATGGAAACGACCCCGAAGTGTTGATTCGAAATGCAGATGCCGCCATGTATTATGCTAAATCACAAGGACGAAACAGTTATCAACTCTATGAGCAAGAAATGAATGCGCAAGCAAAAGAACGATTACAAATGGAAAAAGCGTTGCATGAAGCCCTGATACGAGATGAATTTTTGCTGCATTATCAACCTAAGCAACAATTAGCTACCGGACAAATTACCGGTGTGGAAGCTCTCATTCGTTGGCAGCATGCGGAGCAGGGTCTGCTTTATCCTGAAGATTTTATTTCATTAGCTGAAGAATCAGGTTCGATTATAGAAATTGGCGAGTGGGTATTGCGCAGCGCTTGCTTGCAGAATAAAGCATGGCAAAAAGAAGGTTTGTCTCCCATTCGTGTTTCAGTCAATATTTCTGCGTTACAATTTCAACGAGATGATTTCTATCAATGTGTAAATCGCGTCTTGAAAGAGACCGGATTAGAACCCTGTTGGTTGGAATTAGAATTGACTGAAAGCATGGTTATGCGAAATGCCCCTATGACGATAACAAAACTAAATTTATTACGAGAATTGGGCGTCAAAATATCGATTGATGATTTTGGCACAGGGTTTTCCTCTTTAAGCTATTTAAAGCTTTTTCCGATTGATACTTTGAAAATGGACAACTCATTTATTCAAGATATATCAGCGGATTCCAAGGATGCAGCCATTACGAAGACGGTGATTGCCTTAGCGCGCCGGTTAAAACTATCCGTTGTTGCGGAAGGTGTCGAAACCTATGAACAACTCGTTTTTTTACGAGCCAGAAAATGCACCGAAATTCAAGGCTATATTATTAGCGAACCATTGGAAGTTGAGGAAATGACCACATTTCTTAAAATGCGTTGAAAAAGGTGGATTAGAGGATGGAAATGGACGTTAATGCTGAAACAGTGACTAAACATGAACAAATTCTCAGACATATTGAAAGTTTAAAAGTTGGCAATAAAATTTCAGTGCGAAAAATCGCGAAGGTGTTGGAAGTTAGTGAAGGAACGGCCTATCGCGCGATTAAAGAGGCTGAAAATCAAGGCTTGGTCAGCACCAAAGAACGAATCGGAACCGTGCGTGTAGAGAAAAAAAAGCGCAGTAATATCGATAAGCTAACCTATGGTGAAGTGGTGAATATTGTCGATGGTGAAGTACTGGGCGGTGCAGAGGGTCTTTCCAAAACGTTAAACAAATTTGTGATCGGCGCGATGCAGCAGGAAGCGATGATGCGTTATATTGACGCGGGTAATTTGCTGATTGTAGGCAATCGTGAAAAGGCGCATATTTGTGCGTTGGAGCAGGGAGCCGCTGTTTTAATAACGGGAGGCTTTGATACAAGTGACGACGTGAAGGCTTTAGCAAACACATTGGGACTCCCGATCATTTCCAGCAGCTATGATACGTTTACAGTGGCTTCCATGATCAATCGGGCGATTTATGATCGTTTAATTAAGAAAAAGATTATGTTAGTGGAGGACATTGTATCTTCGGACTCTATTGTGCATGCTTTGAAAAATAATCACACGATGCAGGATTGGCAGCAATTAGTTGAAAAAACCGGCCACAGTCGCTTTCCAGTCGTGGATGAGTGGAACCGCGTAATTGGCATGATTACGTCGAAGGATATCGTGAATGCGGATCCGAGTCATACGCTGGATAAATTAATGACGCGCAACCCGTTGACTGTTCATTTGCGTACTTCGATTGCTTCCGCCGCGCACTTAATGGTGTGGGAAGGCATTGAACTGCTGCCTGTGGTTGATGCGAATAATCGGAAAATGATTGGGGTCATTAGCCGCAACGATGTCTTAAAGGTCATGCAGTACATTCAGCGGCAGCCGCAAATTGGCGAAACCTTTGAAGATTTGATCTGGTCGGGTTTTGAGGAATTTCGGGATGAGCGCGGAGAATTGGCTTTTCGCGGCGTGATTTCACCGCAAATGTCTAACTACTTCGGATCAGGTTCGGCAGGCATTTTGACTACATTAATGACACAAGCGGCTTACTATGTGGTTCATGAACACAAAAAAGGCGATTTGGTCATAGATAACATGTCGACTTATTTTATTAAACCCGTGCAAATGGAAAGTATAATTGAAATACGTCCGAAAATCATTGAAATCAGCCGAAAATTTGCTAAAATTGACGTGGAAATTTATCACGAGGGACAGCTTGTGTCCAAAGCATTGCTAACTGCACAAGTTTTTGATCAATAGAAAATTAAACACATTCTATTAGCGTTTGAATGAATGAAAATGAATATAATTGCGAAATCCTGAAAAGAGGTTGAACAATCCGAGCAATAGGAATAAGATGCCGAGGATCGTGCGTGCTGAATTGGCCTCGAATAAAAAAATTTGCAAAAGCGCCATGAATACAAGCATAGAACCCATCGAAATGTTCATTTTTGCTGCGAGAATTCCCTTTTTGATGGCATCGGTTTGCGTACGTTGACGGTAACTGTAAAATATCGAAAAGCAGAGTGACAAAATAATAACTGTAGAAATAAAATAGGAAATTACATCTTTCATAACTGGAAAAACTCCTTCTAAAACAAATCGTATTTTTCTCCACTTTACTGATTATTGGCGATAAAATCAACTCCTTAAGTAAATATTGTCACCTGCGTAACAGAGTGGGGTTTACGGTGAGGATCAAGTTAGATTCAATGACCATAAACGTGCGCACATAGACGACATAGTCACGTTCTCCAATCGCGTGATATGTTTTACCATCGATTAAATTACGGTAAAGCAGGGGGTCTTCCTTAAGCTTGGCAATGGCTTTGCCATTCAGGAACTGCAGATCCTGAACGATCTTTTTGCGCAGCTCATTTTCGCTTATTTCGTCTAGCTTGGCTGCATCGTTTTTGGCTTCGAAAATAACAGCGATGGAGCGGATTGCAGAAGGCGCAACTCTATTCTGTTTTAGACTGAGATTTTTATTGGTCGTTTTTAAGCTTTCTATTTCCGTACGCATGTGTTGATTTTGAATCGATAGCAGGCTGAAATTGTTTTGATAGATAGCCATGAAAATGGCACTGCCCACGATCATGCCGACAATAAATATGCCCAGGCCAACAAAGGTTTTTTCATAACGTTCAAAAGGGGGAATTCTCATGGCTCTCCTGTGCTTTTGCAAATCCATTGAATGAGTAAGAAACCAAGATGTGCGCCGACAAAAGCACTGATAATATATAAAATTTGTTTGATCGCAGGCGAAAGATAGCCTTCGAGAAAGTGACTTTCAATCAGGCGAAGCGGGTCGATTGTTCCGCCTACAGCAGCAACCATCGCCCAGATTTTAATGTTTCCGGCTATACGCTCCATGGTAATAGATGGCGGCTCAAGAAAAATGACCGCGCAAATGCCGCCTAACAAACTCCCACCCAGTACAATGCCAAACGCAATGAAGAAATCCGATGCCAATTTGGTGATGAATTGTGCCATTGCCAAGCCTACCTTTCCCTTCATGTACTTCATATGTATGTACATGCCATTGAAATAAGTATGCGAATACGGGTTCGCTTTTACGAACGGCTATGTTAAAATAGAAGGATAGAGCTTGATCGAGAGGGAACGGCATATGAGTGATTTTGTTCATCTACATGTACATAGTGAATATAGTTTATTAGATGGCGCGGCGCGTATCGAGGATTTAACAGCGCAAGCAGCTCATTTAGGCATGTCTGCGCTTGCCCTTACGGACCATGGCGTGATGTACGGAACGATCCCTTTCTACAAATCGTGTCTTAAACACGGCATACGACCGATTATCGGCTGTGAAATGTATTTTACAAGCGGTTCATTAAAGACCAAAGCTTCCAGGCAAGAACAGCCTATTTATCATCTCATTCTCTTAGCGAAGAATAACGTAGGTTACCAAAATTTAATGAAGCTAACCTCGATTGCTCACTTAGAAGGGTTTCATTATAAACCGCGAATTGATTTGGAGCATCTTTCAACCTATGCGGAAGGATTGATATGCCTGAGTTCTTGCTTGGGCGGTGAAATTTCACAGCATTTGCTGCATGATCGTGCAGAGGAAGCAAGATCAGCCGCGGAAAGATATCATGCCATTTTTGACGATGATTTTTATTTGGAATTACAGGATCATGGGATATTGGAGCAAAAGAAGGTCAATCAGGCGATGATTCGTTTGAGCGCTGAAACGGGCATCCCCTTGGTCGTGACCAATGATGCGCATTATGTGCATCCTGAGGATCATGCAGTGCAAGATATTTTGTTATGCATTGGGACAGGCAAGACAATTGAAGATCAAGAACGAATGAAATTTAATACGACGCAGCTTTATTTGAAAAGTAACGATGAGATGGCGCGTTTGTTTGCGCATGTGCCCGAAGCATTGGAGAATACGGCTGTCATAGCAGCCAAATGCATGCTGGATCTTGATTTTGGCCATTCGATTTTGCCGAGCTTTAAGCCTATTCCTGAACCATTCACAGCAGGTGAATATTTGCGGCAGCTATGTGCGCAAGGAATCGTTCAACGCTATGGCGAAAGCAAGGCATGGCAGGAAATGGAGCATCGCAGTAGGTTAGAGGAGAGACTGCGTTATGAGCTTGAAGTAATTGAACGTATGGGCTTTTCCGATTATTTTCTTATCGTTTGGGATTTTATTCGTTTTGCGCATGAACAGAAAATTGTTACGGGGCCGGGACGCGGCTCGGCAGCCGGTAGTTTGGTTGCCTATGTTCTGCAGATTACCAATGTAGATCCGATCCGTTACAATTTGCTGTTTGAGCGGTTTCTAAACCCGGAGCGGGTAAGTATGCCGGATATTGATATTGATTTTAGCGATGAACGTCGTGATGAAGTCATTGATTATGTCGTCGATAAGTATGGGGCAGAGCATGTAGCGCAGATTATCACGTTTGGAACGATGGCTGCAAAGGGCGCTGTGCGCGATGTCGGCCGAGTGCTCAATATGCCCTACCATGAGGTAGATCGTGTCGCAAAAATGATTCCACGCCAGCCAGGCGTCACGTTAGAGGAGGCGCTTGCGACAACTCCGGAGCTGCAAGCTCTCAGCCAAAGTCATGCGAATACAGCTCGGCTGCTGGAAATGGCGATGAAGGTGGAGGGAATGCCGCGCCACGCCTCTACACATGCTGCGGGTGTTGTTATTTCACGAGAACCGTTAACGCAATATGTTCCTCTGCAGGAGGGGACTGTTAAAACAGCCTTAACGCAGTACACGATGGAGCATCTTGAAGCTATAGGGCTGCTGAAAATGGATTTTTTAGGCTTGCGAACGCTATCTGTTATCGAACGCGCGCTTAGTTGGATAACGCAGGATCAAGAGCCTGCTTTCGCTTTAGATCGCGTTTCCGATTTGGATCCCATGACCTATGAATTACTAAGCAAGGGCGATACGACAGGAATTTTTCAATTAGAGTCGCAAGGGGTAAGGCGCGTATTACGAGATTTGAAACCATCGGAATTTGAAGATATTATTTCAGTGCTTGCACTATATCGCCCAGGTCCGATGGAATTTATTCCGAAGTATATTCAGGGCAAGCATCGTCAAATTGAAGTGACCTATCCGCATCCTTCTTTAACGCCGATATTACGGGATACCTACGGTATTATTGTTTATCAAGAACAAATCATGCAAATTGCTTCGCAAATGGCGGGTTTTTCCTTGGGTGAAGCAGATTTATTGCGTCGTGCCGTCAGTAAAAAGAAGCGCGAAGTGCTCGACGAACAGCGAGCGCATTTTGTCAGCGGCAGCCTGCGGCAGGGCTACAAAGAAGAGGAAGCAAACAAGGTTTATGATATGATTGTCCGCTTTGCAGATTATGGATTCTGTCGCGCACATGCCACTGCGTATGGGGTGCTTTCCTTTCAAACCGCGTATTTAAAGGCGCATTATCCCGCACAGTTCATGGCTTCTATGTTGACTGCCGTCATGGGCAACCATCGTAAAGTAGCTGAATATATCGATGAGTGCAGGAGAATGAATATCCAAGTTTTTCCGCCTGATGTGAATGAGAGCGGGATGATTTTTACACCTGTGAGAGGTGAACGCTTGATCCTAACTGACGAAAAAGCTCCCTTTGATGATGCACAAGTGATTCGTTTTGGACTTGCCGCAATCAAAAATGTAGGGACGCAAGCGATCGAGTCGATTATGAAGGAACGCGCGGAAAAACCTTACGAAAGCTTGCTTGATCTTTGTCGCCGAATAGATCTTCGGGTTTGTAACAAACGAGTGTTGGAGTCGTTGATTCAAGCAGGCGCCTTCGATTCGCTTCCTGGTCATCGTGCACAGCTTCTGGCAGGCTTGGATGAAACGTTGGAGGCCGCTGTGAAGTGGAGAAAGGAACGCGACGAATTACAGTTGTATCTTTTTGGCTTTGATGAGGAAATCAATTGGACGATTGACTATCCGGACATTCAGCCGTTTACGATGATGCAGCAGTTGGAATTGGAAAGAGAACTGCTCGGCATATTCTTATCAGGGCACCCTTTGGACGCTTATGAAAAGCTTTTGCGTGAAGGGGAAGTCAGCTCCATCGTACATTTGCTTGAATTACCTGATCACAGTGAGGTTACGGTGGCGGGTATGGTCGTATCGATCAAAATCATTATCACCAAAAAAGGACTGCAAATGGCTTTCCTTGAATTGGAAGATCGCATTGAAAAAACAGAGGTTGTGTTGTTTCCGGAAACCTGGAAAAAATATGGATCGCTTGTGAATAAAGGAGACTTGTTGCTTGTAAAGGCGAAGCTGCAGCAGCAAGACGAAGATGTGAAGCTTTTGGCGGAGCATGTCGTCCAGTTGAATAATCCGAATCTGCAAGATCAGCTGCTTTTGCAAATGCAGCGTGCTTCCTCAGTGGGACGGAATCAGCGTTTGCAGCCTGAAAAAGCGCCTCCCCGCATTCAGCAGCGCGTATTTGTGAAAATCAGCGAATCCCTTGAGAACCAAAGCGTCCTCGCTCGGCTGAAATCGATTCTACAGGAACACACTGGAACCTTGCCAGTTGTGCTATATTATGAAAAAACACAAAAATCTGTAGCGCTCAACAATCAGTATTATGTGAAGCCGTCGGGAGTTTTTATACAGTCTATTGAAGCATTAATGGGCAGCGGAACAATTAAAGTCAAATAGATCGGACTTCCTTTGTTGCGATTAAAAGCGTAATTGTGATATCATTAATCATTGTGTCGACTAAAAAAGCTATGATCAGGGGGTTATTTTGCATGTGGACAGTCATTTATATTGCTCCTACGGCGAAAATCGCCGAGCGTATAAAGCAGAAACTAACTGAAGAAGGCTTTCTTGTACGCATTCGTGCAATTAATCTGACTAAAAATCAGTTCGAAATATTGGTCCCTGCAGGTGAACTGGAAGAAGTACAAGAGGTGCTCAATTCCATTTTACATAGATAAAGAAACGCCCTTATGAAAATAACGCCTGGTGAGGTGTCAAAGTGTCATCATTCATGGATATATTTCAGAAAAAACGTAAATACGCTACGATTCCATCGGAAAGAACCAAGCGCGAAATTCCCGAAGGATTAATGAACAAATGCCCCAAATGCTCGACGATTCAATTCAGTATGGAACTGGAAAAAAGCTTAAAAGTATGTTCATCTTGCGGCTATCATTTTGTTTTAAACGGTGCTGAACGGATTCAAATGACTTTAGATGAGGGACGTTTATTTGAATATGATGCGGATATGATTTCGCAGAATCCACTAGATTTCCCCGGTTATGAGGAGAAAATCGCTCAGGCCATGGAGAAAACAGGTTTTAATGATGGCGTTATTACAGGCGAGGGTACAATTGGCGGGTTTCCTGTTGTTTTTGGGGTAATGAGCTTTGAATTTTTCACCGGAACGCTTGGTAGCGTTGTGGGAGAAAAAATTGCTCGAGCGATTGAAATGGCAATCCAAAAGCAATATCCGTTGATCATCTTCTCCACATCTGCGGGAGCGAGAATGCAAGAAAGCATCCTGGCTTTGATGCAAATGGCGAAAACGAGTGCGGTTTTGGCGAAATTTCAAGAGCAAGGCGGCCTTTATATCTCCGTGATGACCGATCCAACATTAGGCGGCGTCAGTGCCAGCTTTGCGATGCTGGGTGATATTATTATTGCAGAACCAGGCGCAACCATTGGATTTGCGGGTCGTCGTGTCATTGAACAGACCATTCGTCAAAAGCTGCCGGATAATTTTCAAACCGCAGAATTTAATTTGAAGCATGGACAATTAGATAAAGTTGTTCATCGTCGAGATATGAGAGCTACTTTAACTAAAATTCTAGATATACACACCGTGAAGGAGGTCATTTCCAATGGCAGTTGAATTGCCGTTTGAACAGCCTCTTGCTGAGCTTCGCAGTAAAATCGACGAATTGATCAAATTCGGTTTAGATAAAAAAATCGATTTTAAAGATGAAATTGCTCGTTTGGAAGAAAGATATTTGCAGTTGGAAGATGAAATTTACGATAATCTGACCGTGCAGCATAAAATTCAGATTGCTAAGTTTCCGCAACGACCGACAACATTAGATTACATTCAAGCTATTTTTAGCGATTTTATTGAATTTCATGGAGATCGATTGTATGGCGACGATTTGGCGATTGTCGGTGGAGTCGCGAAGTTTAACGGGGTTTCCGTTACGGTCGTAGGACATCAAAAAGGGAAAGATACCAAGGATAATATTGCCCGTAATTTTGGGATGCCGCATCCGGAAGGATTTCGTAAAGCATTACGCTTAATGCAGCAGGCGAATAAATTCAAGCGGCCGATTATTACTTTTATCGATGTAGCGGGTGCCTATCCAGGTGCTGCTGCCGAGGAAAGAGGTCAAGCAGAAGCCATTGCGCGGAATTTGCGTGAAATGTCATCCTTCGGTGTACCGATTATTTGTGTTGTGATCGGGGAAGGCGGCAGCGGCGGTGCTTTGGCACTTGGCGTAGGAAATCGTGTTCTTATGTTGGAGCATGCTATATATGCTGTAATTTCTCCCGAAGGGGCAGCCTCTATTCTGTACAAGGACGCTTCCAAATCGTTATTAGCAGCGGAGAGAATGAAAATTACTGCGCAGGATATTTTATCATTGGGCGTTATTGATGATATCGTTCCTGAACCTAGAGGCGGCGCTCATCGTGATGTAGAGCAGCAAGTGCAAGCGATTCAAGGGGCTCTCTGGAAGCATTTGCAGGAGCTGCAAAAATTAAACGAGTTTGAACTGCGGGAACACCGCTTTCATAAATTTAGAGAGATAGGCACAGTAGCCCTATCAGGAGGACAGAACCATGCGTAAGGCAAAAATTGTTTGTACGATTGGACCTGCAAGTGAATCGTTGGAAATGTTGAAAAAGCTGATCTCAGCCGGAATGAATGTGGCAAGACTTAATTTTTCACATGGTGATTTTGAAGAGCATGGTAATCGAATTATTAATATTCGCAAAGCATGCGCGGAGCTTGGCAAAACGGTAGCGATTTTGCTCGATACTAAAGGTCCGGAAATTCGAACAGGGAAATTAAAAGAAGAGCCGATCGAATTGATTCAGGACGAGCACATTGTACTCACGACTGAAGATATTTTAGGCGACAAACACCGGCTTTCCGTAACCTATCAAGATTTGCCAAAAGATGTGCACATCGGTTCAACTATTTTGATCGATGATGGTTTAATTGGACTAAGTGTTGTAGGTGTAAGAGGCACGGAGATTGATTGTATCATCATTAATGGCGGTCAAATCAAAAGCAGACGCGGTGTAAACGCACCAGGCGTAAGAATTACATTGCCAGGTATTACTGAGAAAGATGCCAACGATATTGTTTTCGGTATCGAGCAAGGCATCGATTTTATTGCAGCATCTTTTGTCAGAAAAGCAAGCGATGTATTGGAAATTCGTCAATTGCTAGAAAAACATAATGCTTCTCATATTCAAATTATCTCGAAAATTGAAAATCAGGAAGGTGTAGACAACCTCAATGAAATTCTTGAAGTATCGGATGGTTTGATGGTAGCGCGCGGTGATTTAGGTGTGGAAATCCCTGCTGAAGAAGTGCCTTTGGTGCAGAAGCAAATGATCAAAAAGTGCAACCATGTAGGTAAACCTGTTATTACAGCTACCCAAATGTTAGATTCGATGCAACGTAATCCCCGTCCAACACGTGCAGAAGCAAGCGACGTGGCAAACGCGATTTTTGATGGTTCAGATGCGATCATGTTGTCAGGCGAAACAGCGGCAGGCAAATATCCTTTAGAATCTTTAGAAACGATGTCGCGCATTGCTGAACGTGCTGAATCGGCTTTGGATTATCGTGAAATTCTGAATAGACAAAGCCAAGCGCAGCAAATCTCCGTTACAGAGTCAATTAGCCAATCTGTAGCAAACTGTGCTTTGGATTTACAGGCGAAAGCCATTATAACCTCGACAGAAAGCGGATATACGGCACGTATGGTATCCAAATACCGTCCAAAATCGCCTATTTTTGCTGTCACACCGAATGAAGGCTCGATGCGTCGCCTTGCTTTAATCTGGGGAGTTATTCCGATTCTAGGGGTAAAAGCTGAGACCACGGATCATATGTTTGAGCTTGCAGTAGACAGTGTTATGAACGCAGGATATGTTCGCCTAGGGGATATCGTTATTATTACGGCAGGTGTTCCTGTAGGGCGCTCAGGAACTACGAATTTGATTAAAGTACATCATGTGGGTGAAATGATCGCCAAAGGACAAGGGATTGGCACAACAAGCGCTAATGGTCATATAGTAGTTGCTAGAACACCTGAGGAAGCGATTCGTAAGATGACAGATGGAGCGATTCTGGTTACAATTTCCACAGATAAAGATTATATGCCGGCATTTGAACGCGCATCTGCAGTCATTACTGAAACGGGCGGGATTACTTCCCATGCTGCAGTAGTAGGTTTAAGCTTAGGAATTCCGGTTATTGTCGGAGTGGATCGTGTTTTGGAATTGCTTAAAGATGGCACAGAGGTTTCGATTTATCCTGAGGTTGGTGTGATCTACTCAGGCAAAGCTAAAGTAATGTAGATTGCTTTCCTTTAACAAAACGTACGGGAGCGAAGCAGATGCAAGGTCTGCTTTGCTTTTTTTAATTTAAGATAAGCTGTTTAAACATATGGAGGAAATCAGATGAGCGATAATTGGACTTGCCATGAACTAAGGGTAAGATACAGCGAAACAGATCAGATGGGAGTAGTTTACCATGTGAATTATTTAAATTGGTTTGAGATTGGACGGACGGAGTGGATTCGTGCAAAAGGAATAACCTATCAAGAGCTGGAGGAAAGAGGAATGCTTCTGCCTCTGACAGATGCGGAGATCAAATTTAGGCTGCCCGCTCGTTACGACGATCAAATTATTATTTACACGAAGATGATTGAATTTTCTAACGTAAGGCTTCAATTTGCAAGTGAAATTCGCAGGTTTAACAAAACGGAGCAGCATGCAAATCCCGTCCAACTAACGGATGCGCTGGAGCCGCAGGGTGAATTGCTAGTGAGCGGAATGTCACGTCACGTTTGGGTTAATCCATCTTGGAAGCCGATTCGTATCGATAAAATGGCACCCGATCTTTTTCAAATCATCAAAGGGTTATAGTTGTATTTTATCTTGAATCGATCCATGCATAACATAATTACGAATATCGCGAAAAACGTTAGCTTTATGAAAAGCGGTCAAAATAATCAATGTAACTGGCCCAATCACTAAACCCAGCACACCAAATAATTTTAAACCAACAAACATGGCAATTAATGTGGCTAAAGGATCTAAACCAACACTGGATGCGAGCACTTTCGGTTCAAAGGTTTGCCTGGCCACTAAAATAATCCCGTATAATATGGAGAGTCCAATGCCTAAATATAGATTATGCTGAATAAAAAGGAAAATAATCCAAGGAATCATAAAGGTTCCTGTTCCCAAATAAGGCATCAAATCGCATAGACCAATCAATACGCTAATGGTAATGGCGTATTTAACATTTAATATGATGAGTCCGATTAGTACGACGATGGCGGTTATGGTTATGAGGATTAATTGTGCACGGATGTAACCGAACAAAGCTTTCTGTAAGTCGTTCCAGATGGCGCGTGTAGCTTTTCGTGTGTTTTCTGAAAAAAAATCCGCTGCTTTAGCTAATAATTTGTACCAATCCTTACTGATGAAGAAAGCGGCGAGCAAGCCGATAATACTTAAAGTGGCGAATCTCGGTAAGGAAACAATGAAATTAACCATAAGATTAAAAACCATAGTTACAAGAGAAGAACCGATACTGGCCAGTGTAGTTGCCGTTGAATTCAAGTTCGCGTTAATGGTATTCTGATATTGTGGGTTTTCTTGATAAAATGTGTTCAACTGTGTGACTATTTTTTGAATACTGTCCGAATTTATGTATTGAATAAATTGCTCTCTCCAGCTGTCGATATTATTCTGAATCGTTTGAGATAATGACCCGATTTCTCCGATGATATTAATCGTTAATGTCGTTATAATTAAACCCGCTAACGCAAAAAATACGAGTAATGAGATCAGTGTAGCTAATAAACGCGGTAGTTTGGCTTTTTTGTGAAGCAGATTAACTAAAGGATTTAGAATGTAAGCAATGACCCAGCCGAAAAGAAATGGATAGACCAAAGGCACAACGTAATAAAGGACGATCGCGATTAGAATCAAGATGAAGAAAACATATATGCCCCGCAACCATTGTTTTTGCATCATTTTATCCAAATGCTTCATCCTTCCGCTAGTAAACGTGATAGCCCTATTGTAACATGAGATGATGCAAGTCTGAAATCAAAGTTGTTTATTTTGAATATTAATAAACACATTCAATAAAGTTTACAAACCATTTACAAACCATTTATACAAAGATAACAATGCCGCTTCATACTAAAATGGAGTCAAGTTAAACGGAGGCGCTATGAGTACATCGAATTATTTAAATCGCGATTTGAGCTGGATTGAATTTAATTGGCGTGTTCTTGAAGAAGCTCAATATGCAGCAACCCCACTGTTGGAAAGGGTCAAGTTTTTATCGATCGTTTCAACCAATTTGGATGAGTTTATGAGTGTTCGCTATGCCGGGATCATGGATCAACTGAAAGCAGGATACATCAAAAAAGATTTTACAGGGTACATGCCTTCAGGCTTAATTAAGCGCATTATGAAAAGAACCTCGCGAATGGTAGCCGAGCAGTATAAAACGTTTCGTGAAATCAGCAGGCAGTTATCTAAAGAGGGGATTTTATTTGCTTCTTACGATGAATTGACGCTTAATCAAAGAAAACAAATGGATACCTATTTTCATGATATTATTTTTCCGGTTTTGACCCCGATGGCTGTTGATCAAAGCCGGCCGTTTCCATTAGTACATAATCAATCTTTATATTTGGCGACCCTGCTGTTAAAAGAAGGCGATGACCCGGAGGACGAACCTTATTTTGCGATTGTTCAGGTTCCGTCCAATTTATCTCGTCTTGTGCGCGTTCCCATGCGAGCGAATAGTAAAAAGCAAGAGTTTATTTTATTAGAGGATTTAATAGAACAGCATATTCAAACGCTGTTTAGTGGCTATATTCCGATTGCTGTACACGGCTTCCGCGTGACGCGCAATGCGGACTTAACACTCAATGAAGAGGGCGCTGAGGATCTGCTTGAAGAAATTGAAAAGGAGCTTCGTCGTCGCCGTTGGGGCTCGCCCATTCGTTTGGAAGTGAAAAAAGGCATGCATCCTTATGCGCTTGCCATGTTAAAGGAAGAATTCGAGATAGAGGAAAATGTATTTGAAATCGACGGACCGATTGATCTTAGTTATCTAATGAAGCTTTCGGGTTCGCTTATTGGATATGATCATTTGCGCTTTGCGGAGATTGAATCGGTTTATCCCCAAGAATTTGCCGATACAGATGACTTTTTCAATGTTTTACGGCATAAGGATGTTTTAATTTACCATCCATTCGAATCATTCGAAGCGGTCAGCGACTTTATAGGACAGGCTGCGGACGATCCTGCAGTATTAGCGATTAAAATGACATTGTATCGTGTGAGCGGTCAATCGGAGCTCATTCAATCGTTAGCGAGAGCTGCTGAATCCGGGAAGCAAGTTACGGTTCTGGTGGAATTGAAAGCTCGATTTGATGAGGAGCGCAATATTGCTTGGGCGAGAAAATTGGAAAAATCGGGATGTCATGTCGTCTATGGTCTTGTAGGTTTAAAAACGCATGCTAAAATTACGTTGGTTGTTCGGCAGGAACATGACGGCTTGCGAAGATATGTGCATGTAGGTACCGGAAATTACAACGATAATACAGCTAAATTATATACGGATGTTGGTTTATTCACCTGTCATCCAACGATTGGCGAAGATGCTTCTTCCTTGTTTAATGAAATTACCGGTTATTCGGCTCCTCAACACTTGCAGGCTTTCGGAGTTGCGCCTACGGATATGAAGCAGAAGCTGTTTGAAATTATTCGCGTAGAAGCCAAACATGCTCTCGCAGGTAAGCCTGCTAGGATTATTGCCAAAATGAATTCGCTATCGAATCAAGAAATGATTGATGAGCTGTACGCCGCTTCACAAGCGGGGGTGAAAATCGACTTGATCGTACGCGGGGTATGCTGCTTGCGCCCTGGAGTAGCAGGATTAAGCGAGAATATTACAGTGCGCAGTATTGTGGATCGATTTCTGGAGCATTCGCGAATATTTTATTTCGAGAATGCGGGGGAGCCTGCCATCTGGTTGTCCAGCGCAGATTGGATGACGCGTAATTTAACACGCCGCATTGAACTCATGTGTCCGGTATTGGACAAGCACATTCGGCATAGTCTCAATCTGATTCTGCAAATATGTTTAAACGACAATGTAAAAGCAAGGCATCTACAATCGAATGGGATGTATTATATCTCCACTAATCCTGAGGTACCCTACCGCAGTCAGTTTGAAGCGATGAATATTAAATCGTGGAAGTAAGTGAAATTTGCAAATCCCAAACCTTTTTGAATTCTTTTTGCAGGGATTGCACTTCACGAATTTCAATTGCGGGCGAGTGCACGCAATCCAAATGAATCGCTAATCCCTTTTTGTTCGCATGGGCAGTTAATTGTTGAATAGGCTGCGTTTCACTGCGATCGCAAGCGATCGCGAGCTGTAAAAGCATCCCTAATTGAAGCACTAATACATAGTCGGATTCGGTCAAAATGTCTTTATATTCCAAAAACATTTTCCGTGTCCGATTTTTATTTTTGTAGGAAGCAATAAAGGCGCAAATTAATATTTCACGATGACTGAGACCGTCAATGCGCGAATGCGCCATCAAGTAAAAGGTATGCTTGGAATATTCATAATAAAGTACAGTAACACCAATTCGGTAAAGCAGGGAAGCCACGTTTAAATAGTCACGGCATCGTGCATCGAACGTATGGGTGGCACGTAAATCATCAAAGAGCTTAAGCGCTAGTCGGTTCACTTGCTCCACATGCTCAGTGGGCACAGAAGGATGTAAGGCTAGGAGATTTCGCACGCTCTTGTTTAAGACATCAAGTACGACGGGTTGATCGGGAAAAACAGTTTCATAATAAAGTCCGTCTCGTAAGCCTGATCCGCTGATTTTATAATGACTTGCGCCGATAAAACGAAACACCGTTTGCAGAATAATTAAACCCGGTACAATAATATCGGCTCGATCCTTTGACATGCCTTCTACCTTTTTACGATTATCTACAGACATATGGAGCAGTTGCTGCAGCAATATATCAAGGGATTGCCCATCTAAATCATAGTTATGGGTTAAAGCAAGCGAATATTTTTTAGTTTTTTGATCTAATTTGCAGATGCTGCGAATGGTTCCGCCTAAACCAACCAAAGGTAGATTTTTATGACCGAGAAGCCACGAATTTTGGTGCAATGCATGTTCAACAAGGGATTGAATACGATTCGCATCGGTCGAATCTAAATCACCGTTTCGCGTATACTTTTTCGTTGTGTTTACGGAACCAAACGGAAATGAAACGCTTTGTACAATGCGGCGATCACGAAACAAAGTAACTTCTGTACTGCCGCCGCCTATATCGACGAGAAAACCGTCTTGTAAAGCAAGCGATTGGATCATCCCAAGAAAACCCAGGCGGGCTTCTTCCTCTCCGCTAAGCAGTTCAATATTTAATCCAGTATGTTGGCTTAGAGAGCTTAAAATATCTGTGGAGTTTTTGGCGTTGCGTATAGCAGCTGTTGCGACGGCGCGAATTTTGGAGGTGCGATTGGCTTCGCATATTTTTTTAAAAAAATTCAAGGTTTGCACGATTAATCGAAGATCTTCTTCTTTTAAAATACCGTCAGCGCCTATTTTCTCGCTCAGTCGAGCGGAATCTTTGCTTTCATCAATCACATGATGCGCACCATGCTCAGTTTCTTCGTAAATTACAAGTCGAATTGAATTCGATCCAATGTCAATAATGCCGATCCGTTTGTTGACTGTCATGATGGCCTCCCGTAACAAGGTTAAAAAGTCATTAAGCTAAGCTACATTCTACCATCATTTCTGGAATGTTCAAAATGTTCTTATATTTCCGGAAACGATGGATAAATCTGCTGAAAAAAGCGAAGTTTATTTTCTAAAGAGTGTGTTTAATAAGTGGTGGAGAGTATATGAGGGAATGTGACCGGAGAGTTTACGCGCTGCCTTTGAAAATGAGTTTCGACCTTATTCTAATAAAGGAAACTTGTTTTCAAGAGCAGCCGTAGGCACATCCCTCATATGCC
>JAQBPR010000198.1 GCA_028287395.1 Bacilli bacterium | reverse complement strand
CCCTACTCTACAAACTGCTGTAAATGCAGGCGTTCTCTAAAAAGTCTATTTCGCTTAAATTCTAATTTATTTTAATATCAAACTTAAATAGTTGCAATACGCAATTATATTGTGGTATAAATGAATTGGGTGATCCTTATGAATTCTATACAGCAAAATGTAAATGTAAGAGAAATTTTTCAATTGTTTGTAAGACGGTTTGGCTTATTGCAAAAAGATGGCGCGCAATGTTGTGGAATATCCGTTGTACAAAGTCATATCCTGTACGAGCTAAGTAAAAAATCGAATATCTCACTAAACGATCTTTCTCAATTACTATCGGTAGATACAAGCACACTAAGCAGACAGGTTCAATATTTAGTGGAACTGGACATGATCAACCGTGTACCAGATCCCAATGATCGCCGGTACGTGCTATTATCCTTGACGACAAACGGGCAAGAACAACATCATCAAATTGCTAAATTCATGGAAGATTATGTTGAAGGTATTTTCAGCAGGATTCCAAATGATAAACGGCAGCAGGTGTTAGATACACTAAATTTGTTAAATGATGCAATGAGTCAAAGCGCAGATTGCTGTACTCCTCCTATGTAAATCGGGAGGATCTTTTTTAAATAATTAGTTGCAATATTCAATTATTGATGTTGGGGAATTAAAGGGAGCGCATTGCGTCCTTTTGAAAAATCAATCGTCTAAGTAAACGAAAGCAGATAACAAATGAAAAGGAGCGATTGTTTGTCAATTCAAAACTGTTAAAAATAAATATTTATCTAGGAGCGTGACATTCATGAATATAATAAATGAGGATGAAATCAGGAAAAATGTACGCAGCCGGTACAAACAAATAGCATTACAAGAAGTGAATTCGAACAGTTGCTGTTCAAGTGAGGTCAATTGCTGCGATACTGCACTCGATTTTGATGAAATATCAGCAAAAATGGGTTATTCATCTGAACAAATATCAGACGTACCTGTTGGGGCAAATATGGGGCTTGGTTGCGGTAATCCTCAAGCTATTGCAGAGCTTAAGTCCGGTGAAGTCGTTTTAGATTTAGGCAGTGGCGGCGGATTCGATAGTTTTTTGGCTGCAAAGCAAATTGGGGTTAACGGACATGTCATAGGCGTAGATATGACACCTGAAATGATTAGCAAAGCGCGTTTTAATGCTTCAAAGGGCGGTTATACAAACACAGATTTCCGTTTAGGTGAAATAGAAAATCTTCCAGTAGCCGATGAAACCGTAGATGTGATCATATCCAATTGTGTAATCAATTTATCTCCAAATAAACCACAAGTATTCAAAGAAGCATATCGTGTACTAAAATCAGGTGGTAGGCTAGCTATTTCCGACATTGTAACTACGGCTGAACTCCCGCCTCAAATTAAAAATGATATAGATGCTTTATATTCCGGATGCATCTCTGGAGCATCATCCATTGCAGACCTTCAAATGATGTTAGAACAGTGTGGTTTTATCCATATCACCATTCAGCCAAAAGACGAATCAAAGGAATTTATAAAAGATTGGGCACCTCATGCCAACGTTGAAAATTATATTGTTTCTTCTGTAATTAAAGCAGTAAAACCATAAAAAACTAACAAAAAGGTAATACCCATTTTTCAATCGCGAAGGCAATGCCATTCTCATGTAAGTCCTTTTTCACAAATCGCGCTTTCTCCTTCAATGCTTCACTGGCATTACCCATAGCTATACCATAGCCGACCGATTCAAGCAGCTCAAAATCATTTGAACCATCGCCAAAGGCAGCTGCTTCGGAAGGTTCAATACCCAGATGATCCATTAGTTTTTTCAGACCTACTGCTTTATTCATTCCCTTTGGATTGATGTCCAACGCCCATGTCCGCCATCTGTGTAAATAATAAGCATCCTGCTCACTGTTTGTATAAATCTGTTCTTCCTGCTCACCGCAAAATACAATACATTGATAAATATCCGGTATTTCTTCGATATTCTCTATTAACATTGGCTCCATAAAGCCAATTTCCCGCTGTGCTTGGCGAAAATGCGCATCATCCGCACGATTCGTAAACATCCCTTCAGCACCATACAACAGAAAAGTATGCTTTTGCCGTTCGGCTTCATTCATCCATTGGCGAATCGTTGCTTTGGGAAAAGGATTCCCATAAACTGTTTTTCCCTGATAACCAATATGACTTCCGTTACATGTAATCGCCCAATCAATATCAAGCTCTTTCCGCAGTGACTCCATCTCATATTCGCTGCGGCCTGTGCACAAAGCGAGTACGATACCTTGCTCTTTCAATTTATGTAATGCATCCCGCGTAGACGCAGGCAAAAAATCTCGATCCCTCAATGTACCATCCACATCGAATGCTGCAATCTTAATCATCTCTTAAACTCCTTTATTTGTCTTGGATTCTACCGCGGATCAGCCGTCACGCAGTTTTAACTAATTTGATTGGAATCCCGCCGTCTATGGATAACTCCCCAATCGTACATAATGTCGAAAATCGGTTCCAACGTTTTGCCATACTCACTCATTTCATATTCAACCCTTGGCGGCATTTCCGGATAAACCTCCCGCTTGATCAATCCATCCTGTTCCAATTCCCGAAGATGTTGAGTAAGCATTTTTTGAGAAATCCCTGGAATTAATCGACGCAGCTCGTTATAGCGTCTTGGAACTTCATGAACATGCCAGAGAATGAGCATTTTCCATTTTCCCCCGATGGCCTGAATGGTAGTCCAAACATGAATATAGCAATCGATGTCTTCCTCGTTATAGTTCAAGTTGGAGCTTAAAAATTCCGGCGTCAAAGCAATCCCCTCCCTATATCGATTTCCCCTTATCATACCATTTCTAACTTAAAAGTAACTATCCAACAACAAAGTGCCTTCTTGCACGTAATGAGTAGTTAGATTATATTGTAACCATCCCACTTAGGAAACGGAACATATCAACTTTTCAGGGCATGAGTAAATAGACAGAGGAGAGAGTATACCATGACTAAAACATTGGATGGAAAAGTAGCCATTGTAACTGGCGGATCTAGAGGAATGGGTCGCGAAATTGCGGAGAAATTCGCAGAGCATGGAGCTAAAGTCGTTTTGAACTACGTCAGCAGCATGAGCATTGCCGAAAAGGTCATCGCAGGGATCAAGGAAAAAGGAGGAGAAGCAACCGCTATTCAGGCCGATATTAGCCAAGTTGCAGAAGTAGAGCTGCTTTTTCATAAAACAATCGAGCGCTATGGTAAAGTGGATATTTTAGTGAACAACGCCGGTATTATAATTACCAAGCCGATCCTGAATATAACAGAAGAAGATTTTGATAAATTGTTCGCAATCAACGCGAAAGGCACTTTTTTCTCATGCCAGCAAGCTGCCAAACATATGAGCGCAAATGGACGAATCATTAATTTCTCTACATCCGTTACAGGAGCCATGTTTCCTGGATACAGCGTCTATGCAGGCACTAAAGGCGCCGTGGAGCAATTCACTCGGCAGCTCGCCAAAGAATTCGGGTCAAAAGGAATCACGATTAACGCCGTATCTCCTGGACCGGTTAACACTGAATTATTTACCGATGGCAAGACGGCCGAACAAATCGAGACCATTGTTAAAATGAATGCTTTCGGACGTCTGGGCGAACCGAATGATATTTCTGGCACTGTGCTGTTCTTAGCCAGCGATGAAGCCAAATGGATTACAGGACAAACCATTAGAGTAAATGGCGGTTATGTGTAAAAGGACGATTTTATTTGAGAGACTTTTTATAATCGGATGGATAACAACCCGTAAACGCTGTAAATAGTTTCGTAAAATATCGCGGATTTGAGTATCCGACCATTTCCGCAGCTTATGGAAGCAATATCGGCTGCCGCGAATGTTAGATCGGTTCATCAACCGGCTGCGGGCTTTTTTACCGAAAGATAAGAAATACAAGAGCGCGCTCGCTACGACAACTAAGCTTAATATCAGAATGAGATTCCCGTACAAGTATGCATGCGCGTCCGAAATGAAAGGATGGAGCGGGAAGTTACGGGACACGCGGTCAGCCATGGCTGACCCTATCACCTTAATCCTCTCCAGCTCCGAACCTTTTCGCAGCTCTAGCTCGAGCACGTTCGATTTCGACCTCGCGATTGCGAGGCTCGGCACTGGTTACCAGTGAGTCCAACAGATTCCGGGCAACCACAGCCACCTCCTTAACGGCGCGATTGAACGCAACCTCGTTCGCCTTCGAAGGCTCGTTGAAGCCCGAGAGCTTTCTCACGAATTGGAGCGAGGCTGCCTGAATCTCATCGTCGGTAGTTGGGGGGTCGAAGTTATATAGTGTCTTGATGTTTCGGCACATAGCTTTCTCCTTTTGATTAACGTTATTTTATCAATCTTACTACACTCCAAATCCACCTGCCAACCAAAAGAATAAAGCATTCATTATATGTTCCTTGACAGGAATATTCCTTTATAATATATTCAGGTCATGAATACAACCTTTAGTGCTCTTGCCGAGCCCAATCGCTTACACATTGTCGAACTTTTGTGTGACGGACCCCTCCCAGTGGGGGAAATCGCCGATCAACTTCATCTCCGCCAGCCTCAAGTTTCCAAACATCTTCGCGTACTTAGTGATGCCGGGCTCGTCGAGGTGCATCCGATCGCCAATCGGCGGATCTACAAGCTGCGGCCCCAGTCACTCAAAGAGCTGGACACCTGGTTGGAGTCCTTCCGTCGCGTCTGGGACGACAAATTCGATCGCTTGGACGATTATCTGCATCAACTGCAAGGAATGGAAAAGAAGCAGGGTGATAAGAAATAGTCCTGTCGCGGAGTCCCTACGATACTGCCAAACTTTCTGGGTGGGAGGTTGTTTTGAATTATTAGAACAAAATTGTGGACCGACTCTGATCATTTGAAGCACTGGCGGGGCCGAAAGGCTTCACGATGGGTGTCTCCAAGTTAGATCTTCACCCGGGTGGCGTCTTTCACTACAGTATGCAATCTCCTGACGGCCACGAGATGTGGGGCAAGTTTGTTTTTGCCGGAACCTTTGATCAGCTTGACGAATACCTGGCTAAGGCTTGAAACATCACTGAAATTTGTTATCGGCAGTACATATATAAACACAGAAAGGATAAGAAAATGAATACAAGAAATAATCCCCTAGTAGAAATTGAAGAGCGGGAGATCGTTTTCACCCGCATCTTAAATGCACCGCGAGCGCTCGTGTTCGAAGTGTGGACCGATCCAAAACACGTCGCGAAATGGTGGGGACCTAATGGCTTCACCAACACTATTCACGAAATGGACGTTAGGCCGAGCGGCGTTTGGCGTTTCATCATGCACGGCCCCGATGGCATCGATTATCCGAATAAAATTGTTTATAAAGAGGTTCTTAAGCCCGAACGCCTAGTTTACTCCCATGGTGGGGACGATGAGAACGATCCCGGGCAATTTCAGGTTACGGTGACGTTTGATGATCAGGGCAATAAAACCGAACTCACCATGCGGATGCTCTTCGTGTCGAAAGAGGAACGCGATAAGGTTGTCAAAGAGTATGGAGCCGTTGAGGGCGGAAACCAAACCCTTAATCGTCTTGAAGAACATTTGGCGAAGATGTAAGTGCTATCACCACCGAATCGAAAGCGAGCCAATCCTGATCCAACCCTCCTAAATCCCTTTTTGTTTTTGATTATTTACAGTTAAATGATACAATATGAACAAAATCATTAAACAATGATTTACAATTAGAAACCAAGGAGTGAAGCAAATGGCTGTTGATGTTTATCTTAATTTTAATGGGAACACTCGTGAAGCAGTAGAGTTTTACGCACAGGTTTTTGGAACAGATAAACCGCAAATTATGACCTTTGGAGAAACGCCGCCTGACCCAAAATTTCCTCTTCCAGAAGAAGCAAAAAATTTAGTCATGCACGCACGCCTTAACATTAGGGGAAGCAATGTGATGTTTTCTGATGTTTTTCCTGGTATGCCTTTTGTAGCAGGAAACAACATCAGCCTTTCAATTAGCAGTAAAAACATAGATGAAATTAAAGCTTTATTTAATAAACTGAAAGAAGGCGGCACTGTAGGCATGGACCTTCAAGAAACATTCTGGAGCAAATGCTATGGCAGTTCAAAAGATAAGCTTGGAATTGAATGGCAATTTAACTATGACAGTGGAGAAATGGGAATGTAATTTTAGAGAAAAATTTTAAAATACGATCCTAATAGCGCAATAAGCTTATGGTATAATTAATGATGACTTGATGGCGAGACATTTTATCGATTAATAGATGGCAAAAAGAGCCCAAATGATCTTGGGCTCTTTTTGGTTTTCACTAGAATGTCGGCAGATTATCCAAATTGTTCTGCTGCAAGCCGTCAGGTTCGCTTCGCAGGATATCACGGCCGTAACGGTGGAACACGTCCAC
>JAQBPR010000136.1 GCA_028287395.1 Bacilli bacterium | reverse complement strand
TGGTAGGAAAAGGGACAACATTTACCGTTTACCTTCCTCGAGGAATAGGCGAATGAATTTTAACAGAGCATAGCCATCATTCACCCAAATCTGATCACCCGGCTTCATTGCAGTGATAAAACGGTCCGTACTGCCTCTAAAACAAGCTAATCGGGCTTCAGCTTCTTTCGACGCCGCTACGCTCTTCCCGCAGTCAGCTCTTTGCATTTTTCAACTCTTATTCTCGATAGCACAAATAATAGTTCATTCCTCTATTGCAAGATCCTTCTCTTCACACCATTCAATAACTAATTCCTTTAGCTTTTTTTCTTTGAATTCATACCATTGTTTTTCAACGTCATGTTCTCTGATCCCGTCTTTAAATCTTCTGAATGCCCCTTTTCCTTGAATTGCTCCAAACAATTCTTCTTGAACCTCATCATCGCTTAATGTCCCGATAAATTCTTCTACTATTTCATACTCATGGTACTCGTTTCTTAATGTGAAATCGAGGTAAGCCTCGTTTTCATCCTCTATAATTTTTATTGCTATTTCAATATTCTCTCTTTGCCAATCTGGGTAGCTTTCGAGTGATTCTTCATCTTCTGCCGCTCTCATCTCTTCTCTCGATAATGTAATAACTTCTCCTGTCTGGGTATTTATATATGTAAAGGTCTCATCAATTTGAATTTCAATTTCACCAATTAGATCATTCAATTTCACCGGTACTTTTTTCTTCATTTCATTCCTTCCTTTCACTGATATTTATCTAATACAGTTTATTCAAAATATCTAAATAAATCAAAGAGGAGCTGCTTTAGAAATTAACGGGTTCCGTTTTGAGGTGCAAAAACTAAATTGACATTTAAAATGGATTGCAAACTGGCAACAAGCTTAGCACTCCATTTTTGTTGTATTTATTGGGTCTCTCGTATATTTTCTATGAAATTGTCGCTTAATCGACTAAGCAAGGAAAACCATCAATAAATTTATGGATGGTTTCAATTCACCGCCATTTTTGATGCCAATTTCACCGTCAATATTATCCTTCAAAAGATCAAGAAACATCATCCATTGATGTAATAATTCATAAAACATTTGGAATTATTTAGATGAGTGCTTCTTTTTAGTCTTATAATGGTAATGAGGGGGTGTAGCGTGTATCGATTGATTATGTTGATGTTATTTATGATTTTTTTCACCGCTTGTTCTCAGGAGACGTTACGGGATAACCGCACAACAGAAGCGGTCGCTAAAGTAAACGTTGAAGAAGGAATGATTCTATATAAAAACATGAATGACAATATGGAGCGTGGACATAAGGAATTTGCCGGTGCTGATGTTGTTGTTGATCCAAGTTATTACGCTTCCAAAACCGTTCAAAGAGGCGACATCAACTATTACAAAATTCCACAGGAAGCGAAATCCAACAACGGATCGCTAGATACCGAAATTTCGAGGGTGGTAGCTCTTCCTGGAGAGAGTATTCGAATTGAAAAAGGTCAGATTTTTATCAATAGTGGAAAACTCGATACCTTTTATGGTCACGCACATTGGGGTGGAATGGACGTAGTGGAATTGAATAAAACGATCAATCAAGGCGGTTCAAATCCCGAGGACATAAAAAGGGTGATTAAGATTATTCAGGAAAGTGTTGAAACCAACAAGAAAGAATTCAAGGTTCCTGAAGGACAATTTTATATTATCGGCGATGATTGGATAAGAAGTGGGGATAGCAGACATTTTGGTCCAATTTCAAAAGACAGTATTCTTGGTAAAGTGATCGGTTATAAGTAAATAAAAAAAAGGCTGCCAATTTCGGTTGCCTTTATCCTTTTCCTTAGCCAATTTTCATGTCAAAAGTATTGTCGTATGAGATTTTGCACCTCAAAACGGAACCCGTTATTTAGAAATGCAACTCTTTACTATTGTATCCGATAGTTGAGCAACTTATTATTCAATCCACTGTCTTGGACCAACAGTATGGAACAGTTGCTGTCTATCATGATTTAATGCATCCTCAATACGTTTACATGTGAAATCACTAATCGGTTTAGGAAGGTCATCTCTTGAGCAGAACCTGCATTCTAAAATTTCAGGCGAGCTTGGCTGAGGTACTAGATTATTATCGTTTTTGGCAATGAAAACAAAATGATGCATGTCATAGTTCGGATCATAGTAAATACCAGTTAATTGCCCAATCCCGACTTCTAACCCTACTTCTTCGTGTACTTCTCTTTTCGCAGTTTCCTCCGCAGATTCATTGTCTTCAGCTTTTCCGCCTGGCAGATCCCAATTGTTTTTGCCATAGCTATGTTTTACCAATAATACTCTTTCCTCAGAATCCAAGATAACCGCTGCTGCTCCAATTAACTTAGGCAAAATAATACCCCCTTATGGTTATTGAATACTTCAATATAGACTCAAGTATATGGAAAATGTTGCTATACTGCCCGTTAGCGGAAAAGGCTACCGAAATTTTTTCTTTTAAAGCCTGTTGTGCTATTTTATTACGCTATCGTACCCATTAGCTTAATGAAACAACTGTATTCGTGGAACAACGACCATTGACCCAAAGATTAATTATAGTTAGCATAGTTGCATCCGAAATAGAGAAGCTAAAAAATTATCCTTCAACTAATTGATAAAATCTAATGTCTCCTTTTTCTGTTTCAGCTATTAGTATGTCATTTCGCTCTTTGACACGAAAGATCTTTGTTCCGACTACCATTTTATTTGCTGTTCCGTTTTTAAAAGCTTTACCATTATTACTTTGGTGAGTAATTTCAGTTTCTTGTATGTCTTTGTTTAATTTTAACTCGTCTACCCAAGGAATTCCTGCATTATAAATGTTGTCTTTATACATAAAAACATTAGCATTCGGATCCATTCTTAAAACTTCTTGTGCAGTTGGATTTCCAATTGTTTTAGTCTGTGAAGTAATTAATATATCATCTTTCGTGCACCCTGTTGTAATGAAACACATTGACAAAAAAATAAACACAACGAATCTCACGTACTTCCCTCCTTCAATTAAAATGATGCGTTAATATCCTATACATTAGGACGCTAATATTTATTCGAATGTTGCGTTATTCTGCCCGTTGAATAATATTTCCTTTTTTAAAACACCAATGTAAACCTTGAAGTTTCATCGGATCATGAATACAGTGCCGGTTAGGAACAGCAACGAAATAAATTGAATAACTTTTGAATTTCACTGGATTTAATAGTGGTTATAAATAATATTAAAAGACGTATTATCTTATTTATTCAATTTAATTATTAAATCAAAAAAAATCTACGTTTCTTATTTCACTAACCTTTCCGTTCGTTCAACTAATGAAAAAGGAGCTGCGA
>JAQBPR010000240.1 GCA_028287395.1 Bacilli bacterium | reverse complement strand
GATCAGCAACAAGTATAAACTTTTGCCGATCGTTTGTGATTAAGGCGTAATGAAGCAGTTCGGTGCTTCCGAATATTGTTTCAAGAGATTTACATTTCTCATAGTAGTATTCAGCAAGTCCTTTATTCCCCGATAGTAGCATCATTCTGAATAAGAAGGCCGCGTTTGTTTTAGTGGATATTGGATAATTTTTTTCCAGAAATGAAATAATAGCAGGATCCTCTTCCGAATTAGATAGAATTTGAATTAATTTAAGAAGAGAACTGTAATTGCTTGAATCAGATTGCAATAATTTTGATAAATAATATACGGTTTGACGAGGATTCAACTCTTTGTTATAGATTTCAGCAAGCTTTTTGCTTGGGAGTAAGACTGCCATATCCAATCTGATCAAACTGGCTTGACGATTAAGTTTGCTTGCTTCATCGGAAATTTGAATACACTTAAGCAATTCTTCTTTGGCTTGATCGTAAAGACCGAAATAATCATATATAAGTCCGGAATAATAATAAAAGTCGGTAAACTGAGGCCATTTGCTAAGCCCGGTTTGGATAATGTCATAGGCTTTTTTGATTTGATTGAGTTCAAAATAATTATTAATCATCCCATTCATGCAATGATGCAGCCAAGAATCGTTCGGCTTAGCTTGCTTATAAGCTTTTTCATAGTAATAACTAGCCTTCTTAAAATTACGTACGGCAGCATATTCATTCCCTAAAGAGTAGCAATAATAAGGTGTTAATTTATTTGATTTTTGCTGCAGAGTCTCAAATATTTCAAGATTTCGCTGTGATTTATTTTTTTCTAACACCGTTTCCGTAGTATATCCAGAATGGAAGATGATGAAGGGATAATTATAAAACGCTAACTTTTCATGCTTATGTATGACCTGTTCATGTATTGGTTGAGTGTAATAGATATCTTTGCTGTTCGGAAACAAACGAGAGGCGGCTGATTCCAAAAAGCCATTCGAATTTTGATCGGAACTACCCAAAATATTCATTACACGAAGCAAAAAACAGACAGGTTTTTTCGAATCAAGCGAGGATAAATAATCCTTTAGTTTTTGTTTGTCTTCTTGCTGTACATATTCATCGGCATCGAGAACGAGTATCCACTTGCTGGTTGCTTTTCGGATAGACTCGTTTCTTGCAGCAGAGAAATCCTTAATCCATTCGTAATCGTATATGAAAGAAGTAAATTCAGAAGCAATCACTTTTGTTTGATCTGTTGAACCGGTATCTACAATGATGATTTCGTCTACGAGATCTTTAACGCTTTCTAGACATCTTCGTAGTACTTTTTCTTCGTTTTTTACAATCATGCATAAAGAAATGAGGGTTGTCATAAGATCTCCTTTACAAAAGACGACAGTGTGGCAATTATAGTTTATCATGGATAACCTTAATAAGGAATGAGCAAGGAAATGCAAGATTTTTGTCGAATATGTAGAAATAAATGAATCCAATCATCTAAATATAAATAAAGAAGGTATTCTTATGATAAACCAACTTAGGACACAGGTAATGGAAGCGCGAATTTCCAAACTTCCTCGAGCAAGAAAACAAGAGCTGGTGCTTAAGTCAGATCAAACACAAAATTTGCATGTCGTTTATGTGATGACTCATGTTGGAGTTAGCGGGGGCTCAAAGATCATATTCGAGCATGCTAATTTCATGGCCAAATTAGGTGTTGATGTAACTATAATATCACATTTCATTAAACCCACTTGGTTTCCTATTGAAGTAGAATATATTAAGATTCCCTTTCATATAGAGCTTGCGCATGGAATACCTTTTTGCGATGTTATCGTTGCTACGTACTGGGATCTTATTCAAGCCTGTGTAGATACAGGAATTGCGCCTGTCGTATATTTTGAGCAAGGTGATTTTCACTTGTTTGATTATGAAAAAGTGGGAGCGGGCTACAAAACTTTTATTCACAAAATGTTTGAGCTTCCAGAATATATCATGACCGTATCCAATCGGGCAGCAGGTTTTATTAAGGATATTTATGGACGGGATGCAGTGGTCTTTCATAATGCTTTAAACGAATATATTTTTAACTCCGAAGGAGAAAAGTTTACCGCTGAACGTCCATATATGTTAATGGTCGGTAGCGATCATACGAAATTTAAGGGAATACCCGAAATAATCGAAGCAAATAAAATAACAAGGAAACAGGGATACGATATAGATATTATTTGGATTTCAGCAACCCAACCAACAACTCATCTGCAAGATGTGGCACAAATTTTTGTGAATCCTCCACAAGAACTAATCGGTAAGTTATATAAGGGGGCTCAACTCTATGTATCGGGCTCTCACTATGAGGCTTTTTCATTACCGGGTTTGGAAGCGATGGCCTGTGCATGTCCTGTTGTAACGACTGCTAATACGGGAGTTCAAGAGTACGCGATCGATGGTTATAATAGTCTGTTTGCCGAAATAGGCAATTCAACCGATCTTGCAAATCAAATGATTAAAGTGCTTGCGAGTGAGCAAGTAAAAAACGATTTAATTAAAAATGGACTAGCTACGGCGGAAAAATATAAATGGAGTCAAATTGTCCCGCGCATTTTAGAATATTACAAAGAAATTGCCAAATATAAGGTCAAACCTCGAAATCAATTCACTGAATTTGAATTGGGGGTCTCGGAAAATAATTTTAAAAACAAGGGTGATTATAACAAATTTTTGAATTATCTGTTAAATACCGATGCGGATTTTATAAAATTGCCCTTAGAATATCCTCTAATTGAAGGACATATTGTAGCTCGTTGGGAATTGGCTGCCCGCAGAAAAGTAAAAGAGTCAGGTTTAGAGGAGTATTTTTACTGTAAAGGATTAGGCTTTCAGGAAAATATACTACCCTATCAAGACGCTTACGATCTATACAAACAAAAAATATTTGATAAGGCGTTGTCTCTATTCATTAACTATTTGAATTTAGAAACGGATGAGACTTACAAATTAATGTATTTCCGTTGGGCTCTTTTTTGTCTAATAGAATTAGAGCAAGATGACAAAGCGTTTGAACTGTTAAATGATACTTTAAAGGTAAGAAATGATAATGCGGACTTATATTATTTGCTAGCTTTAGTTATATCATTTAAAGGGTATCGTATTGAAGCATTGGCGGACATGGCCAATGTAATTAAACTGTTAGGAGAAGCCGTTTCTTTTCCGGAATTTTTAGTGGAAGTAGAGGATTTGGTTGCAAAACTTATTAAAGAATGAATCAATACAGAGTCAATCAACTAGCCTTCATTTCAATGTAAGCCTGTGGATAATGTGCATAACTCTGTGGATAGCCAATGAAAACAAGCTTTCATACTGTGAATAATTTGTAAATAGGTTGTGAATAAGCGATTTTATTTCAATTGACATCGCTTTCATCGAGTGTTATATTCGAAATGTAGGTACTCAGACTCAATTTATTTGAAAATGAAGGGAATGTTATTGATGCAAGGTAAAGTGAAATGGTTTAACGCAGAAAAAGGGTATGGTTTTATCGAAAGCGCGGATGGTAAAGATGTATTCGTACATTTTTCAGCTATTCAATCCGAAGGTTTTAAATCTTTAGACGAAGGTCAATCCGTAGAGTTTGATATCGTTGAAGGCGCACGCGGACCACAAGCTGCTAACGTGACCAAAATATAATCATTCGACAGGATGTCGTTATGAAATAGAAGGTTTTATCTTAACCTTAAAAGGTTCGCCTCGGGTTTTATTCCGAGGTCTTTTTTTGTTCTGTATTATAGCTTTGTAAATGTTTTTTGAAGATCATGGGAAAATGGTTTATAATGAAATGGTAAAGGAGGAGTTGCCATGAAATATAACATCCGTGGAGCAAACATTGAGGTGACAGAATCCCTAAGGGATTATGTCGAGAAGAAGTTAGGCAAACTTGAAAGATATTTTGAAGCGCCGCCGACATCTGAAGTACATGTGACTCTAAGTGTTGTAAGGGAATTGAATAATGTCGAGGTCACGATTCCGTTAACAGGCGTATTGCTGCGCGCGGAAGAGAAAGCCAGCGATATGTATGCCTCCATTGATTTGGTATTGGACAAACTGGAAAGACAAATACGCAAGCACAAAACAAAAGCGAATCGCAGGATTCGGCAAGAAAGCGAATATAAAAACTATTTTAAAGTGGATGCAGGTAGTTCTTCCGTCGAGGATACTGAGGATGAATTTGAACTTGTGCGCACAAAGCAATTCACGCTAAAACCGATGGACGTGGAAGAAGCCATTTTGCAAATGAATATGATTGGTCATAATTTCTTTGTTTTTTCGAATGCAGAAGCTTCAGAGCATGTGAATGTGGTTTACAAACGTCAAGATGGCAAATACGGTCTCATCGAACCTACTAGAAATTAATATGTACTAGGGCTTGATCCGGAAACGGGTCAAGCCTTTTCATTTATTGAAAGTTGACTGAATAAGAAACCGAAGGTATGCTTAAATCATGGAACTATAAAGAAAATAGAACATGCTCCATTTATACGGGGGGTAAAATGAAAATTGCTTATTTTATTATGGCGCATAAAAATCCATTGCAGATCAAAAAGTTGCTAAGTGCAATTTATAGTCCTGAAAATGTTTATGTGATTCATATAGACAAGAAATCGGGATTGGATTTGTATAATGATATAGATTCATTCGCACGCCAATTGCCCAATATTTTCCTTCTGGAATCTCAGGATGTTACCTGGGCGATGTGGAGTATAGTGGAAATTCAGTTAAGAGCTTTAAAATTTCTATTTGATTATGAGTGGGATTTTTTTATTAATCTCAGCGGTCAAGATTTTCCTTTACAATCTCAAGCTTACATTAAAAATTACTTGCGTCATAATAACAAAAATCACATCAATATCATTGATGCAGATTTAGATAAACGAGTGGTTGGAACATTTGAGGCAAGGCAAATGTATGAATATAAGGTGGATAATGGTTTTATTGTTCGTTTTGGTGAATTAGCTTCGTTTTCTGAATTTTATCCAGGACATAACTTTCATATAGGATCAGGTTGGTTTGTTTTAAAACGAGACTTTTGTGAGCATATTTTTATTAGTGAAAAATTAGAAGGTCTAATAACCTATTTCAGCAAAATTTATATCCCAGATGAATCCTTTTTTCATACCTTTTTCATGTTAAGTCCTTATAAAAACGATTTAATTAATGCCCATAAAAGGACAATAATTATGGACCAAACGGAACTTTCACTCCATCCGATTATATTTAAAAATGACGATTATGAATTTCTGATCTCTAGCGATAATTTATTTGCGAGAAAATTTGACGAAAACATAGACAAGCTGATTATCGATAAGCTTTATAAAAATGCTATATCATAAAATGGACAAAAGGCAGCGATTGTTTAACTGTCTTTTTTGGCGTGTTAAAGACCTAATGATTGCTTTTTTGAAACCAAATAGGATTATTTTACGTAAATAGTTTATGGTCGCCTTTGTTGCGACTCTTTCGGCAAACTGTTACAATTTATGAAAGAGCTATAAAATGTGAAAGGGGCTTACCCATGCTTGGACT
>JAQBPR010000216.1 GCA_028287395.1 Bacilli bacterium | reverse complement strand
TGGGAGAAGTTCTCCGATGGCGGAAAATCACAAAACTGCGGCTGGATTAAAGACAAATATGAAGACGAATTTCTATAAACGACAATAGGTTTAATTAAAGGCGCTTTTCATTCGACCAACGCTTTTTTATTTTCCAAATGAACGGTGGCACCGTAAACTTTGATGGAGGATTGAGAGCCTTCATTCAAATTAACGCTTTTGCAGATGCAACAATTAAAACCATTTGAGAAAGGCTCGACGATAGGTAATAGCCCTAGATCAGCCAACTGCTCCATTAAGGAGAGGGCACATTCACGGTAAAAGCGCTACTTTATAAATAACCGTGTTTTTTATTGAGAATCAACGTAATTTTGAACATAATTTTCGTAATATTAGTAATAGTTCTTCATTGAGTATTTTTTAAATAAATACTAAAATTAAGTTGTGTATATTTTGGTAATCTATGGAAGGAGGCAAGCGGAATAGAGCGAATGAGTAGTTAATAAAAAAATAGGAGCGTGTAATGATGAAAAACAGAAAATGGCTAAAGAAATCTTTTCTCACAGTAGTAACCATGGTTTTCCTTCTTGTAGGTGCAACATCCGCATTCGCAAACCCGATTATTAATGAAAGTACTTATGCTCCCTACGGCTACAGTATTACTCAAACTTACTTCAATTACGATAACTATGGTTATATGGAAGCCGGTCCACCGATGGATTCATGGAATTTCACTAACGATAGTAACACATCTCATACTATAACTTTTTCAGTGGATACAGCAGGAGCGTCAGGTGGTTTCACTATAAACGATAGGACCACTGGTACAGGTGGTGTATTAAGTGCAGGCAGCATCACACCAGGCACTCATACTTATTCTTTAACGTTAATTGCTTATCATAATTACACTGTATACGTTCAGCCTACTGGAAGCAAACCTTATTACTATCATTTTACGCTTTCTTAGTATCTAAACTGAATATATTATGAGTCGCCATAATAGTTGGCGGCTTATTTTATTTATGGGTAAATATAATAAGGTAGGGTTTTAAATCCTTTCAGACAGCGGAACAAACCATAATGGGAATTGAAGCTTTTCATATGCTACGGAAGAAGCAGGTTGAAATAATACCTGCTATTTCTGATGTTGAATGGATCAATAAATTGTTCGGGTTAACTGCATAAATTTCTAATAATCTATTATTAAGACTATCATTTATATTTTTTGCAACACAACCCTTTGTAGGCAGTTTTGGCTTTATCGGTTTTGCAACTTTCTTCCGCTGATTTTCCTTACCCATAATCACCTCACCTCCAATTCAAAAAAATATGAATGCATAGACCTTTTTACATTTTTACACTGACTTACATTCATTAGTCGTTTGGTAAATGACTTAAACTTATTGTATAAAAAAATTAAAGCTTGTGCATATTATCATTTGGATATCAATCACAAACATGGAGGAATCAAAAATGCCACAACGTATTCAGCAATCCGCTCAGCAAGCTCAACAAGCAATTCAACAAATTCAACAAATTGCTAACCAACTTCAACAGCAAGAGCAAAAAAATGCTCAACAACTTCAGCAGATGCAAGGACAAAACACTGCTGCTCAGTCGGGTACTCAAGCAGGGCAGCAAATGCAGAGTCAAAACAATAATCAAACAGGAATGAGCTTTCAAAATTTATATCAAGCGGAGCAAAATTCAGTTCAGCAGCTTCAACAAATCGAGCAGTTAGCTCGTCAGTTGCAACAGCAACAAAGCGGACAGACTTCACAACAGAGTTATCAATAATAATGTCTTTGTAAACGAAGAGCCAGGAGCTACTTGTTCCTGGCTTTACTAATGTCTGAAAATAAATGTTTTTGTTCCCTTCAGGAAGGGTATCACCATATTCACCTTTACCTTGCCCATGTCCCAATCATCCTTTCAGTTTAGTCAGCACATAATACATCTGACTTTACCGACTCAGCAACTACTTCTTGATAGCCGATTCTCTTCCCATCTCTAACCAACCAAACTCCATTGTCACCGCCAACATGGGCAATATACCGCTTCACGATTACATCTGCGTACTTTTCATCCAACTCCATCATATAGCAAATTCGATCCATATCCTCGCAAGAAATCAGTGTACTTCCTGAACCACCAAACGAATCTAAAACTATATCGCCAATTTTACTTGAGTTTTTAATGGGATATGAGATCAATGGAATTGGCTTCATGATCGGATGAAATTCATTTCAGAATGGTTTATCAAACTCCCATATTGTGGTTTGCTTCCTATCCGAGTTCCAGTAGTGAGCAGCACCTTGTCGCCACCCGTATAATATTGGCTCATGGCGATACTGATACTGAGAATGTCCAAGCACCATCGACTGTTTTTTCCAGATACAACACTGCGATAACTTAAATCCTGAATCTTTAAATGCTTGCCTAAAATTGATTCCCTCTGTATCTGCATGAAACACATAAATACTAGCTCCATCATCAGCCACTTCATACATTCGAGTATATGCAGCCAACAGAAACTCATAAAATTGTTCATCGTCCATCTTATCATTTTGAATTGTTAAAGCATCTTTCGTCCTGCCAATTATGTTTACATTGTAGGGGGGATCGGTGACTATTAATCTAGCTTTCTTCCTATCCATTAACGTTGCCATATCCTGCTCACTAGTCGAATCCCCACAATGGAGTCTGTGCTTACCCAACAACCAAATGTCACCTTTTTGAGTAACAGGATTCTCCGGCAATGCTCCATCAACATCAAATTCATCTTCTTCCTGCTCATCATCTTTATGTAACTCATCAAACAATTTCTCAGCTTCAGAGAAGTCGAATCCAGTCAACTCAATATTGTAGTCCTGCATTTTCAAATCTTCCAATAATCCAGCCAACGAATCAGAATCCCATTCACCTGTAATCTTGTTTAGAGCAATGTTCAATGCCTTCTCTTTCGTTTTATCCACGTCGATTATGACGCAATCTACTTCTTCATATCCGAGAGCTTTCAACACCTTATGACGTTGATGGCCTCCCACGATTGTATAATCGCTATTGCAGATAATCGGCTCCACATACCCAAACTCAGCAATACTATTCTTAATCTTCTCAAACTCTGGATCTCCAGCTTTTAAATCCTTCCTCGGATTATATTCGGCATGAACCAGTTGATCAATTTTCAATTTTATAAATTCCATTGTCCATTCCCCTTTTCTGTATAACGCAAAAAGGAACCCCAGCAATTAGCCAAAGTTCTCGTGATTCGTTATGCACTTTAAAAATTTCATGATTTAACATTTAGTCAGCAAGATAAATTTCAATGTGATATACAAATTAATTTTAAACCAATTCAATATTTCAATGAATAGAGTTAAAATATGTCGATTATCGTTTTTAGTGGTATAATAATAAATACATCGAAAGTTATCACTGGAGTGAACTATTTGAATACAACTAATTTCTTAGAAAAACTTTGGGAAAAGATTAAATCCAAAGAAATCCAAAATTACCCTAGACCTATTTCATTACATGATGGATTAGCTTATACCGTCCAAATGGATGATCAAATTACTAATCTTCTATATCTTCCATATGAATATACAGGTATTGCGTATTCAGAGCGAAATGCTGGCTCCATTGATATTTTCCCGTTTTATAAAGGATATATTATTGGAGGATTCGAAATCTCGCATGGTATGGACTTGTATAAGCCTAAAACAGAAGAAGCAGTTCTAAAACATATGTACGATAAATCATGGGATTTGCACCAGATTTTAAGTCAAGATAATTACAGTGGAACAGCCGCTGATTACCTATACAAGTTTCATCATATTTGTTCATTCCTTAAATACTTCAATTCCGCCAAAGCAATACCAACAAAAACTAAATAATAGCATTTAACTTCTATCAAAATAAATCTCTCGTCTATGTGTGGTACATTTTCTCCCTATATATAGAAGAAGTTGCACCACGTTAAATAGTTAGCCGATATCTTCCCCCATTGAATCAATTCTACTCTTCTTTATTATGGCAATATATTTAGTGCGGTCACTATTTTTATCTTTTTTTTCATAAATTTTAAAACCAAATTCAGCAAATTTTTTATTAATTAGTATTTCGTTTCCACTCCAATTTCTCTTCAACCAATTTCTGAATTTTTCACCAACCCCTTCTTTTCCTTCATCAATTTTGGACAAAGGTAATGGCAACTTATTAAAATATGTGATATTTTTCGAAATCCACTTTGATATTTGATCCGCAAATGCTTTGACTTTATCCTCAAGCCCATACAAAGAATTATCGTGGAGTTGATGCCATGTGTATTTACAATTTTTAAAGTACCAATCATTTAATTCATACAGTAGAGGTTGAAAATCACGAAGCATTGCGTCTCCATTTGAATAATCAAAAGCCATATAAATATGAATGGGCGTTTTATCCTTTATCTTCCTTAATGCTGTTCGATGAATAATTTGTAAAATTTCCGCATAGAGTTCTCCTCTGTAGATCAACTCCAATTTCATGTCTTTAAACCAGCATATTGAATTCTCATCCTCATTTATATCCAAATCAACGTCATCTCCATATAAACTGATTGCAATGGCTTTATAGTGGTCTGCATACATTTTAGGAATGGATGTTAGATACAAATCGGTAATCTCTTTCAAAATATTTTTACCCGTTGTATTCAATTGATTAATCGGTTTCGTGTTTTCGTTAATATCGATTTCAAATGTATTTATGTAATCGGAATGGATACTTCCCATACCTTTATAAATAGGGATGTCTGATTTCATTGGTAGTACGAATAACTTTTCATGTTTTTGATAGAGTTCCATAATCCGATCATGAATCGCCCTTTGTGTGGTCGATTTTTCCTTCCCTCTACTGTATTTACTCGTATTAATTGGTTCTGGTGCAAGAAATAAATAAACACCAACAACATGTAACGTGAAATTATTTTTTAAGCTATCATATCGAATAACTGATTGAAGAGTTGAACGTTATTAGAGGCAGACAAATTCTTCAATTTGA
>JAQBPR010000211.1 GCA_028287395.1 Bacilli bacterium | reverse complement strand
TCTCGATTTAAAGATGGCATAAACCCGATCTGTAATACAGGAAGCTGGGGAGCAGAGTTTTATGAAGTAGCTCCGTTGCCTGGGGACATTGTAGTCAAGAAGCATCGATTTAGTGCATTTATTAATACAAGGCTGGAATCCGTATTGAGGGCCTTAAAGATCGAAACACTTGTCCTCACAGGTGTCAGTACCAACATTTGTGTAGAATCAACCGCAAGGGACGGTTTTATGTTAGATTTTCGTATCGTTCTCATGAAAGATGCTTGTGCTGCTTTTTCTCAAGAAGAACACGATATGAGCTTAAAAACAATTGATACATATTTTGGAATGGTGGCTAGAACGAATGAAGTCATTTCCTTTTGGCAAGAAAAAGAATAACCCTAATCGATAAAAAAAGGTGCTTCTCTTATCATTATTTATCCTCCTGTGGTTCTATTTACCAAAAAATCGAAAAAAGCAGAAAACAAAGTGGGGTTTGAATGAGGGAAGAAGAATTTAAAACATACTTATTATAGCGTTATGATAATCCGAGAGTAATAAGTGATTGTTTATCTAGATGCAGGAGAGTAAGTAAACACGAGGGAAATTTAGATCAGCATTATTTAAATAATAGAGGAAACATCTTCCTATTTCATGTTCAGCCCTTCCGTACGTTGTTGCAACATCGTATGTACTATGGCTTCTGCTGACTTCTGTACGTTCAGCCTGTTCTCACGAGCAGGTTTACGAAGTTACTTCGCTTACGCACAGATCTCCCCAGGTAAGAACGCTATCTTTCTCTCCATCTATCTGCTTCATTTACTACCATTCGCCTTCGGCAGTAAGGATTTCGACTTGACTTGCAGCCTCATCCAACGAACGTTAACGTATGAAGTTCGTGTTCTTCAGACCTGAGATTTGCCACCGACTTCCTTCAGATTCCACCTCACGATGGATTCCCTTGTCTTGAGCTAATGGCTACTACTGCCTTCACCACTCGGGACTTACACCCTATAGATAGCGCCCATGCTGGGCGCACAAGTTTTAAGAAAGGACAACCAATAGCGGTTGTCCTTCTTATTTGTGGTATGGCAGATAAACCATAGATATGTAAAATATCCAAAAGTGATGATCTTTTTAATTGTTTAAATCAAGTTAAGTTTTTGCAGCATCTGTTCGAGCATATAAGCACATTCCGTGCGTGTTACTTGTACCGTTGGTCCAAAGACGCCTCCTTCTGGCACCAAACCCGCCAGTTGCATCCGAGCTACACTTTCGTCAGCCCATGTCGGGATTTCGGCAGCATCGTCGAACCGAAGAGCCGCACTCGACGTTTTCGGAGCAAACTCCGGTGAGGCATAAGCTAGTATTCGTGCTAAGATGACTGCCATCTCTGCACGAGTAATCGTTGCATCAGGACGGAACGTGCCATCATCGTTCCCTTTCAGCAGTTTTACTTGTGTAGCCGCTGTAACAGCCTTACTGAACCAATCGCTGTCAGAAATATCCGAAAATTTTAAATATACCGCGTTATGGATCGGTTCCAACCTAAATGCTCGCTGCAGTAGAGCTGCAAACTGCGCTCTTGTTACTGTTGAGGAGCCGCCAAATGTGCCGTCACTAAAGCCGGTGATAATTTCATGAGCCGCTAAGTCGCTAATGGCTGCTGCCTCTTTAGCATTCGAATCAACATCGGGAAATGTCGGTCCTTTACCGACGATATCACGGACGGCATAAATCACGGGGTGATTTTCTCCGTCATAATAACTAGCTTCTATATACACCGCCCCATCCGGAATGAGAGTCCCCTTAGGGAGCACCACATTTACAGATTGTGAATCTTTATTTATTCTCGGAGCATCACCGATATACTCCATTCGACGGCGCGTAATGTCTGACCAATAATAAGATACAGAATATACTGAGTCCTTTCGATCTCTTGGCAATTGAAACGAAACGTGCCCTGGCGTCGGATCTGTGTCTTGCAGGACGGAAGTGATCGGTCCATCTACCGGCAATTGCCAATTTCCAGTTGGCCATAAACTTCCATCTTTATTATTTCTGGTCCAATCAAAAATGTTTACATTAAAGGATATTTTTTGAAAGTCAGTGCCTTTGGGGATTGGCGTGCCCTTTTTGTATGGAACGATTTTCAACATATTATTCCAATCATTTAAATTATCCGTTTCCAAAGTTACGTTATACTGCGGTTTCCCAACGGGAACCCTTGCCGCAAACTCCTCCTTGTTACCCACAAATATAATATATTCGTCAAAAGACTTTTCCTGATCGGCTGGAAACCAGTTCAAATGCAATTGAACACCCTCGCTTTTAGGATTTGAATCCCACTGTGTAAACCCTTTTGGGTAATATCCGCTATCCCCTTCGGCATCCCAAACAGGATATTGGCCAACATTTACACTTTGCGCTGAACCTACCTCAGCAAAAACGCCAATTGCCCTAGCGCCCTCAGGTATAGGCGTACCGTTAGGAATGAATGCAACGTCAACTTGCCTATCTACAGAAAAGATCCCCTTCATCTTCTTGCCGTCGGCATCCACAAAATACAACGCGAAGCGCAGCGGAGTTGGATCGGTGCTTAAATCCCTTGCATCGAACTTACCCCCATTCCTATCAATGGACCACCTAATCTCGCCTCCAATTGTGCCCACTTTGCCATCGGTATCTTTGAATAGATCCAACCGTGGAATAACAAACGGAATGCCAGAGGTTGGCGTCAGTTCTTTAACTTCCGTTCCACTAATGTCATCCTGCAAAGTCACGAAGACTCCATACCCTTCATCCCCTGCAGAATTCACAGGGTAAATCCACAAATGATAAGCATCGGCAGGCAATTTGTCTTCTCCTAGCGTCAGTTCATAAGTTTCGCCATTCCCTTTCTTCGCGACAAACCCATCTGAAACCGGTGTTTGGGAGCCGAATAAGATTGTAGAATCCGGTCCGTTCTGCATCCCAGACTCATATTTAAACCGATATCCCACTATGTGGGATTCATCTTTAAGACCCATCCATGATAAACGGTATTGGTAACTGCCTTTGCTTGGATCCAGATCTTTCACTTTCATTGTCTCATCATGGAGCCATTCATTCGGATAATCCCAAATAGGGTACAAGCCGCCTTTGTCAGCCGTAATATCGCCTTTTTTCGGAAAAACCCCGATATAGACCGCCTCTTGCGGCCTCTTCGTTTCATCAAGAAAATAGCTGTACTTATCAACCTTGTGCCCTTGTGCTCGAAGATCGGCCAGTTCTCCCTCCGCTTTCGCCACATTAATGTCGAATAAATGCTGCAGCTTCGCACCCGAAGCATCCGTGAAATAAATCGCATAATCTGTTATCGAAGAGAGATCTTCACCCGGTTTAAATTCAATCGTTCCTGCCACAATTCCCGGTTTTTCTGATTGATCTTCAAAGTACAATTCCGTCGCCTGATTGGAATCAGCGGCACTCACAATCGTTCCACCTACCAATAATGTAATTGTAATGAAGAATACCGATAAAAATATTTTTTTCATACACTTACTTCCTCCTCTGGTAGCTAAATTCCTCACTTGACGGGTTCTCCTGCGAGAAATTCCCCTTCAAATTCAACCATACCGTTCTTTTGATACAGCTTTCCGTGACCCTCCGGCACAAAGTTTTTAATTTCCCCTTCATACTGAAGCTCACCTGTTTCATAATACAGCTTCCCGCTAATCATTTCCCTGTCCACATACTGACCCTGGCTCATTATGTTACCATTAGCATAATAAAAGGTGCCAAAGCCGTTCTTTAATCCGTTCTTGAATTCACCAATAAAGCTGATCTTGCCTTCGCTGGTATAATAGGTTCCTTTCCCTTCTGGGCTTCCATCCTTTAGCCCAACCTCCAAACGGATGCCATAAGGAAAATATACCGTACCGGGGCCGTTAATCGTATCTTGGTCAAAATGGGCCGCATACCAAAGCGATCCGTCTGCATGATACAGCTTGCCTTCCCCATCCATTTTGCCATTGCGAAAACTGCCTTCATACATCAACTTGCCATTCGGAAAATACTTCTTACCCTGCCCATCAGCAGCATTATTGTGAACCTCTCCCTCATAAATGAGATGCGATTCCATATACATTTTTCCTTGGCCTTCCATCCGGTCCTCTTTAAAATCGCCTTCATAAAACAGCTTGCCGTAGTGGAAAAGTCTACCTTTGCCATTACGTTTTCCATCCTGCATACTGCCTTCGTACCTCTCCTTAACAGGCGAAGTACCGATCGAAACCGTTCGGTCTGCATCGTTCCAAAGCACTTCTCGGCCTGTTGCTTCACCAATAAATCGAAGCGGTACTAAAGTGCTTCCGCTCACTAGCTGTGGCGAGACGAGCAACTCTTGCTCGAAGCCGTTGACTTCTGCCTTATAACTTCCAAGTTGAAGCGAGATTTGTAGAGTATCATTCTTACCCGAGACTGTTTTAGTAATTGAATCCCAAGACACTTTCAGGCCGAGCACTTCGAATATTGGACGGAACGGTACGAGAACCGTCCCCCCTTGCAGAACCGGGGGCACATCAAACTTTAACGGACTCCCCTCTACTAAAATCTTTACTGGCTTGTCCTGCGCTGCGGCCAATCCGGCAGGATAGCATAAGTACCCCAGCATACCCAGCAATATCATGCTCAAAACCGCACCTTTTCTCATTTTCATGGTTCCCACCTCCAAAATTTCTAGTGAAAAAACGCATAAAAAAACCTACCGTGCCATTAGGCCGATAGGCTGGATACAAAAGTCCGTCCCCACGTTTCCTATTTGGCAACCTGGCGATCATAGTCCATTGAATCGGACCTTAGACCCTTGGCTTTGCGTCATTCTGTTTCCAAAATTTTGCCTTTATCATACTTGGAAATATTATACACAAATTAACATGTTATGACAAGAATCGTACTAATTCGCCTATTTGTGATATGGTTCAGCGTATCACAGATAGGGCGATAGGAAACTGCGATTGAATTTGGTATCCTATTTTTTGTGATAAGGGTTCTACTTGGCGAGGTAGCAATTCTGAAACCCAATCAATATTTAAGGAATTTCTATGGAACAACCATAAAAATTCGCCTCATTTTGTGCTAAAGCTCATTTTTCTTTCTGAAGTGCTATGTTTACACAAAAATAGCCGGCTATTCGCCGGCTTCTTGTCACCCTGATAAATACTCATAAACTGATGTAATAGCAGCATTTCTCATTCTACGCGCTCTTTTTTCCCCAATATATTGTGCTTCCTGAAGTTTAGATTCAGTAGCTCTTAAAATATCCCCAACTGATTCTATTCCTATTGTTTCCAATCGTTCTCTTTGCCAAAGGGTCAAATCAAGTACAGAAATAGGTTTTTTTAACTGTTCAATGAGAACGTCAGTCATATTAGGTTCTGTAAACCTCGGTAATTCATCTAATAAACTTTCAAAATATTTGTAGTTAGCACCATATTCACTCATTCTTTTAGGAGTTAACGACCTGGCTACATCAAATCCTGAAGATGTGGGTGTTGCTTCAAGTGCCAATAAACAACCTAGATTTACTGAATATCTTGTTCCTATTTCTGATCTAGTAGCTTTTATCCCTGATGCTTGTTCTGAAACAATCCCTGTATATTCAAGTAGCCTTAATGACTCTCTAACAGGTTGCGGTATATCCCTATGCATCCAGAAAAAACAAGTTGTTTTTTTATCTTCTGCTAAGTATTGAGTGTTTTTCTTATGGAGCTCTGGCAAAACCTCTACTTCAAGAAATTTTCTTCCCCAGTCAATAATAGCTGTGTGCCCAGAATATTTTGTCGCTAAACCTGAATGCTCAGACCAAACATCCGTTCTATAATACTCGCGGACAATGCTATTTACAGCATCGCTGTTTAAGTTACCTGCTTGCATTACTGTTTTTAATAAATGTCTTGGGTTACCACCCGCAGCGTAAGCAAGTAATGCAAAGTTTTGACCGCGTTGTGTAATGTTTTTTAGTAATGTACTATTATCCTCTGCTTGTTTAATTACAATTTCTTTCATAGAAGTAACATATTTTTCATCTTGAATATCTCTGTGTAAAGCTCTAATTGTTGCATCATGAATCGGTTGGAAGGTATCCCCATAAACAGTAACACCTGGATATACTGCAGCATTACAAGTGATATATGGGCTTCTTAAGTCTCTAAAAAGAGTAAAAAATTGGCGTTGTTGTTCAGGCAAAAATACATGAGCAGCCTCATCTATAAATAAAACAAATCGTTTTAAATTATACGTCGAGCAGATATCTTCAATTGCATCCAAAAAATCATCAGTTGTTGGCAATCCACTAATATCAATTTCTTCTCCAGGATTTTTCCATGATTCTTCAAATGCCTCTGTTATTTCTTCAATTTTTGTCTTTTGTGTTATCTGCCCCACCGTTCCACCAGCTAAAACACTAAGACTAGGTGGTATTATTGTAATTATTCCAGCTTTACTCAACGCACGGATTGTCTCACTACAAATTCTAGCCATCATCCAAAAATGAAATTGGGCATTGTTTGTAGTATGTATTAGTGAACTTCTTCTAAATGTAACGTAAACAGGGAAGATCTTATCGGTGATATAAGCATCTAACAGCTCTTTTTGCGCCATTCTAAACAAAAAGGATTTGCCCACCCCCCGACTCCCCACAAGAACAATTGGGTTACGTGCTTTAAGTTGATCGATGATTTCCCTATCTTGTTTTGTTTCAACAAAATAGTCACTTATCTCATCTATTCTAATTTCCTCTGTTCTATAAAAAAAATCACTCATACTAATACCTCCTTATCACATTTCTAATAGCCCTTGGATTATTGGTATATGCCCAAGACGATCAATAATAGAAGACTCGATCTGACTTTTTTGATTCCTGTCAAGAAAGGCAATATACCTTGAACATAATGCAAAAGACACAATAAACTGTGCAGTATCTGCTTTCTCATGCCAATCTTTATAAATATCTTCTCGAAACATCAAAGTATTTGGAAGCTTGGCTTGTGTTAAATAATTACCATGGGTGAATTCCGAGCATTGTCGATAAAGACTTGTTGCCATAGTACCATAACCATGAGCATATTCCGTTAATGAATCACAGAAGGCTTTAACGAAATTTTTCGAAAAAATCCCATTATCGGGATCAGTAATTTTACCCCAATAAATATCATATTCTCCCCTCATCCAAAGACGTAACAACATTTCATTAGCAGAAAAATTAATTGAAGCAAGTGAGTGTTCTAAGAAAAATCTCAAGGAATTATACGCTTGTCTATACTGACCTTGAACAACTGCGATAAGACCCTGTTGATATTCACGGGCCGAAGTTTCTAATAACCCGATTTCAGGACGCTTATCTAACACGGTAATCCATTCCCCTATATCCTTTACGAAACTGTGATTTTTTGCCTGTAAACCGTCTTTATCCGATTCAAATGTTTCGTTTAATATCCTTCTATTAATTTCAACAATTTGTATGTAATACTCTGAGCAAATGGTCATTATACACCCTCATTTGAATAATATATTATATTAACTATTTTTCCCATTTTACTATAGATGTATGCTATTTGAGTACAAAGCTTGCTATTGGTCATTCACAATATTTTTGAGATGAATCATTATAAATCGAATCCCGTTGTAACTTGGCTATACTCTTTGGCAAATACAAAAGAATATATCTAGTTCCCAGCTTCTGAGTGATAATTGCATAACTCATGTGGGCTCTTACCCCTTTAATGATAGCATCTAACGCGTCATTAAGATGCAAAATAATCACTCCATTTTATTTATTTTAGTAAAATTATTACATTTAACTATGAGATAGATTTCACTTACAAAAATTCATTTACGCCTATAGTAGTTTATCTTAATACAAGTGCGTTTATCCAGTGTATAAATATTACTTTCAAAGCTAAATTACTAACTAAATATAGCAATTGGAATAATTAATAAAGATGGTCCTTCTATCTCTATATCAAGTGAAGGAAGTTTAAGACCTGCTTCTTCAAGATCTTTAAAATTTCCAAAAATCCCACTTAGTAGAGAGTTTTGAAACAAACTAAAGCTGGTATTTCTTAAAAGATTAATACTTTCATCTGAATATTCAGGTACAACTCTTATCACTTTTCCAAAAACTTTGTATTGTCCATCAATTACCTCATTCATGTTTTGATTAAAGAAATAATCCACACTAACTGGTGTTACAATTCTTAAATTGTTGGAATTATCTACAGTACAGATTAAATCAAGCATATTTCCAACTTTGAGCGATTCTGATAAGGCTTTTATTTGAGAAATAACTTTTGTGTTTTCAGAATTTTTACTTGGTTTGATTTGACCTTGCTGCTTATTACCTTTTTGTTGTATAGGCTCCTCCTCGAACAATGAAGCCATCTCGCCAAAACGTTGAAATGAATCTAACATATTTATTAACGGGTTTTTTTCTAGTATTCCTTTAAATTCAACAAAGTCACCTGGGACAATTTGATTTAAATCTTCAGAATTAGATACATATTTTATCATTCCTCGATTTGCAATTTCAGAATGCAATTTTGCAAATAAAGATGTTGGTGTATGTATTTTATCAGCCTTAAGACTTGATTGTTCCGATTCGGAATCCTCAGACTTTAAAGCGGATTTCAGTTTAACTCCCAAAAGCGCGAAAATATTACTCACACCAATTTCTCCAGATATCTCCCCATTTGATTTTGATGCATTTGATGTTGAAGTGTTAATTGTAGAAAATTGTGAAAAGCCATCTTCAAGAATAGCAAGTAAATCAAATACAATTTTTTGGTTCAAATAAATTGTTATAAAGAGATTGTCGCTTTTCATTTTTCTTACCTCCAATATTACTTTTTTAGTTTCGGACCACCTCTGATACCTAAACATACAATATAAGATCAAGGCTATTTTTAAAACTTTAAATATATCAGCAAGAACTCTAAAATCTTTCTTATCATAACATATTTTGGAAAATTGTTGAGATGTTTTGCAACAAAATATGATATAAGCACATGAAGTATGGCATCTGATCCAAAATTATAAGACAATATACTAATATATTTGATATCCCCAACTAAATAATCCAACATTTTCTGTAAAAAATTCGCTCTATTTATGATATGGCTCAGCTTATCACAAATAGAGCGAATTTTTAGTTCTAAGAAAGGACAACTATTTGGGTGGTTGTCCTTTTTATTTGTAGTATTGTTATTTTAAATCGCTACTGTCCGCTGAATACTCCATCATATTTTTATTCAGATTTCTCTTGAAAATACATGTTTCTACATATTTCTGCCTCTTCAAATGTCATTTCTTCCAATAATTGATTATTGAAATAAAATGGTTTGATTTGTTCTAAATTTGGTATAAGTAGTGGTGCATGCTCTAACCATATGTGATTGGCCAATATAAAAAACGCTTTAGATTCTCGTTCCCGATTCGTTTCCCTCATCACTTCAGACAACCATAAATAAGCGTAACCCAAATTTGTTGTTTGAAGAAATGTCCCTTTTTTACTTAGGCTTTCTATACATTTTATTAATAGTTGCTCTGCTTCGTTATATTTTTTTTGTGATAGGTATGTTTTTGCTAAATTCCCAATATTATGCACAGTATTACGTAATACTGAATTTTCTTCGAAAATTGCCGCAGCAGCTTCCAAATTTCCAGTATCCCTGAGAATAATGCCTTTTAATGAATTCATGTCCCAAACTTCAAATACATACTTATCTTCTGATTGGTATTTTATACTCTCAATTTCGCTAATATAAGATAATGACTTTCCATAATCTGAATTATGCTGCCATTCTATATGCGCTAAAATTGATAAAAATGAACCATATGCTTGTGAGTCCTGATTAATTATTTGTTGAATCTTATTAATATATAAATCCCTTTGTTCTATATCACCGGACAAACCAAGCTGATTAATTAAATTTCCTAGTAATTCAATTTTTGTTGGAGTATTTATCACATCAATATCAGTCCACGATATTGAATCCATTACGCGACAAGCAATAGAAACAAATTTGTGGTGCTGACTTTCACTATCAAGACGCTTCCAGTAAATCCTCAATAAAGCATAGGCAGTATCAAAATTTCTAGAAACCAGACATGCATCCAAGGAGTCAATTAAGCTATTAAAAGAAAGGTTTTCATTGGATACATCGTCCATATCATTATTGTTTGTAAACAAAAATGCAATAACTCTTTTGTTTTTTAAGAAAAAAGTTAAGCATCGAACAAAGTAATTTTTTTGTTTATCGATAGGGTAAGTTTTATGTATATATTGCCTCATTAAGGGATGGACTTGGAAGGCCATATTTCCTGATTGGGTAACTTCATGTTTTTCCAAAAGCCATGCCCTTTCAAGCCTTCGTATGGTTTTGACCGTTTTATCTGGTCCATATTCGTAAGTCATTAGTTGTATAATTTCATCTTCATTCAATGGCCGAGGAGAATTAACTATGTATCTTAAAAGAGATTGTTGATCCACTTTTAACTCTGACCAAAGATCTTTAAAATACTCTGCAATTCTAGCATCATGTGATGCTCCTTCTTTCCAGAACCTTTTTACAATACTTTTCAAGTTATCTCGATCCGAAACAAGTTGCCCCGCAATCAAACCAAGCCACCATGGATGACCTAATGTTAACTCAGTAAGTTTGTCACAGTAGATCTCAGCATTGTTTTCCACTAAGGAGATTCCACGTTTTTTGAAAAACTCCTTAACTTCATTTTCCATTAATCCATTTAGTGGTATGTGACGAAAGCTACCTCTTTGATCATTAAACGCGTCTCTGCAAGTGAATATAATAAAGCTTTCATGTTCGTTATCGAGAATAACGTCGACAAACGGTTTGAGTTCCTGAGTGGCACTTTCTGAATCTTTCACTATATAAGAATCAATATTGTCAAAAACAATAAGCATTTTTTTTGATTTTAGATGACCAAGATATCTCTTTGCTGTATTTTCAATTGACTCTTGGGCGTAGAGAGAGGTTTTTTCAGTCCCCATCGATATTGCTTCAAGAGAATCTATTATTTTAGCATGCAAGGTTTTTGGAACTTCACGACAATCTATCCAAACGCCAAATTCATATGAACGTTCCGTAGACTTAGCAAACTTACGGAAAAATGCCGATGCTAACCCCGTTTTCCCTTGACCTCCCATTCCTGTAATGGAAGCAGCTCGAAGATTGGGATTAAATAAACGTTTAATTTCATTTTCTCTACCTACCCAATCTGACACCAGTGGAACAGGGTCAACTTCAACATCCTTAACAATAGTTGACTGGTTAATTATAACCTTGTTAGGAAATAATGGAGCCTGAATGGTGAAAGATCCATCATCTTTTCCCGCAGCGTATAAACCAGTATCAGCCACAAACTCTCCACCAGATCTAGAAATACGCGCCTTACCTTTTATATGCCCAGAAGAAAGGTCAAAAGAGTACACTACATAACGATTGCCCGTCAATTTTGGATGTCCATTCTCACGTTCTCCAGAATTAGGATAACCTAAACCAGATATTAATGTATGCAATATTCCATCTGGAGTTATAATTGTCCGTATTTTGGAATCGTGAATATGTCCATGCATTAACGCTTGAACAGGAAATGCACCATTTGAATAAAAAGTTGTTTCAATAAACTCACGTTCTTCTTTCACTAACCATTCTAATGGATGGTGCATGACAGCTATTCTCATATCTGGGGTAGGTAACTGTTTGGCTTTTTCAATTAATTCTTCAATTTGCCACCTACCAACATAGAGTTGTCCGTAATCATAAGCACCATTGGTTGTCCAAGATGAATTGATCAGAACAAACTGTATACTACCTTTAGGATTATCAATAGTTACCAATTCACCGCCAAGTTTGCCATGATAATAAATTTGATTTAATTTATGATATTCTGAGGAAAAATCATAATATGACGTGAATCTAGCTTTTAGATCATCCCATAATTCTTGAGACCTCACCTTTGAAAGATTAGGATCTCTATTCATTTCAGCATAGAATGCATTGAGCAAGAAATCTTTTCTAACAATATCATGATTACCAGGTACAAAAACAATTTTGTCTATTCCTAGACCAGATGCACTGCACAACTCAGAAAAGAATGCCTTTACCAAAGGGTATGACCCAATTTCCCCCCGATCTATGCAATCCCCACTCATTACAATAGCGTCATAATCATAATTATATTTTACTCGTAAGTGGATAATATCTTTAATTAGCTCTTCACGTACTCTACTGAATACAGGGTCTTCTATGGACGAAATGTGCAAATCAGATATATGGATGAGATTTATTGTATTCAAATATGTACCCCCTTTTTAAAATGGACTCTAGTAAATATTCTCCAAATAACGAAAAATACCCTTTAAAGTACTATCAACCAAACTTTTCACCATTACTTATGGTACGGTTCATTAAAGATGTACTAAATAAGGTTTTCATTTGACAATGTTTAGAGTCTCCGATAATTCAATACTTAACCCTATAACTCTTTTATATGCAAGTTCACCCATTACTAAATCATATTCCAAATTCTTTTTCATTTCAGCTTCTAGGTGAATTGTATTCCTATATTCATATAATCTAATCAAATCATCTCTAAGATTCTCTTTAATTAGATTTAATTCATAACAAGCATTAACTTTTTGGTCATATCGAATCTTTGTTTTATCAACCTTTTTCTTTTTAATGTAATAAGGGATGACTATCTTACCGTCATGTGATAGTAATTCTTGTAGTTTTTTTACTTTATTTTTAGGAATACTAATTTCTACCGGTCTATCTTGAAACAATAATGACAGAACAATTTCAGATTCTTTATATAGTTCAAAGAGAATGTGGCTAATAACAGCTTCTTGAATTGAAACATACATTATTACTTGAGTTTTTATCTGGGCCAGTAACAACTCATCTGAGGCTTGTAAGCCCTCAAAAAGTTTATAAATTATACGTCCATTTTTAAACTCAATAATTAATCTATCCCTTAATTTTGTATCTTTAATGAATGGATAGTATTTTTCGTCATACCACTGTTTTTCTGGTAGATGGCCATAAATATAATTTTTTACTTCATCTGATAATTTTATTGAAAAAGGCAAACTCTTCATCCCCTTTATTTATTCTAATTAATGAAAATCTTAAAAACACTCGAATAATGTCACTATAAACACTTCATTATGCAAAATATATTTCATAATCTCTTTTTCTGTTTTTCGTTTTCAAAAAAAATATTTTTCAAAACAAAATATCTAAAGGTACTTTTATATGTATTTTATTTAGAGATAATTTTCTAAGTACTCTCTCATTTCTTTGATTAGTCTTTCATATTTCTAACCTCCTGCCAACTATCAAATTCGCTCATATTAAATTCCAGATTAATAGCTTCCAATTAATTTGTGTTACAATCTGATATAGGTTATTAGAATCCTCTAAAAAGCGTATTACATCACAAATAAATCGGGAATTCGATTACTTAGTTATTTCGTTCACATCCCCCCCTTATTTACCACAACTGTTTATCAGACATTATTACTGCATAAAAAAACCTCAAATAATTCCATATAACTATTGAATCTGTTTAAGGAAACTTCTACACGAAATGCCTAAAAAATTCGCCTCACTTATGATACGGTTCCCTCCGTATAATCTTAAACACCCGATAAACCTGCTCCACCAAAATAAGCCGCATCAGCTGGTGCGGATAAGTTATTCTTCCGAAGGAAATTTGCTGATCCGCACGTTTCACCACTGCGGGCGATAAGCCGTTCGAGCCGCCGATCACAAAGACGATGTGGCTGCGGCCATTCACGCCCAGCTGCTCCACCTGCTGCGCCAGCTGCTCAGACGACCACGGCTGCCCTTCGATCGCCATAACAAAAACGAACGCATCGCTCTTGATTTGCGCGAGGATACGTTCGCCTTCTTTTACCTTTACTTGCTCTTCTTCCGCTTCACTCATGTTATCTGGTGCCTTTTCATCGGCGACCTCGGTAATCTGCATTTTCGCGTAAGATCCCAAACGTTTCATATATTCGGCTATGCCGTCCGTCCAATATTTTTCCTTGAGCTTGCCAACCGCTACTATTTGGATATGCATTCTATTCCTCCTGATTAAATCACCAGAAATTGCGCCGCTTGCTGACATTCCTCACAATGAGCTGGAGGCTGCCACGCTTTGAAATGAACCTTCTGTAAATCGATTAAATCGGGCGCCTCTTCATATTCATCAACAAAACGGTCAATCGCCAGCTCCAAATGTTCCATACAAACTACGTACATAGCTTCCCTCCGTTATTGATCCGGTAACTCGCCTAGCGTAAGTGTCAGTACCGCCTTTTTGCCGCTGCGATAATACGTCACTTCTAATGTATCGCCAATTTTCTTTTCGGCAAATAAATATTTACGCAGTTCAAAGCCATTTGCAATAGCATGCCCATCCAGTTCAACAATCACATCCCGCGTTTTCAAACCCGCTTCCTTTGCAGGTCCAGTAGTGTCCACCACAATCACGCCGCTTTTCACATTATCGGGCAGCTTCAAGATATCTAATCCGCTGGTATACGTCGCTAAATCATCCGGCGTAATTCCCATGTACGCCCGTTTTACTTTATGATCGCGAATCAGCAAATCGAGAATCGGCTTCGCTTCATTGATCGGAATGGCAAAACCAAGACCCTCTACGCCCGATTCGGCAATTTTCAAGCTGTTAATCCCAATGACTTGACCGTCCAGGTTCACCAAAGGTCCGCCGCTGTTTCCTTGATTAATCGCCGCATCTGTTTGAATAACGTCCATTTCCCATACCACATTGCCATCCTTGCCGACGCTGGTCGGAATTGTTCGTTTAGGAGAGCTGATAATCCCCTTCGTGACCGTCTGAGCGAAATCCATCCCAAGTGGATTACCAATGGCGATAGCCGTTTGACCCGACTTTAAGCTGTCGGAATCGCCAAATTCAGCGGATACCTTGATACCCGTAGAATCAATTTCCAATACAGCCAAATCCGTCAAGCTGTCGCGACCGACCAACACAGCTTTTCTCCGCTGTTTATCGGATAAGACAATTTCATAAGATGAACCGCCTTCAACAACATGGTTATTGGTCACAATCCGTGCCTTATCGCCGCTAATTTGAAAAATTACACCCGATCCCAAGCCATAGCCTTTATCCTTTGTTGGATCAGCCGATTTAACTAAGCTCACAACGCTAACCACGGCAGGACGCATTTTTTCCCCCGCTTGAACCACTCGGGTTTCGTCCGTGTCCGTTATTTTCCCCGTAGTAATAGTCGAGATCACATTTTGTGCCGGTTTTCCCGCTGTGTGGCCAAAGCCGATAAAGCCGAACACTAATAAAACAATCAATGCCCCGCCAACTGCAGAAAATAATGCAATGCCCATACGGCTATCCCCACGTTTAGGTCGGCGATTAAAGTTATTGAGCTCTCGCTTCGACGTTTTCGTTGAATAAAAATCATCCTTAAAAAAACTCAACTCACTCACGCTCCCTATCTCAAAAAAACCGGAATGTTTTCACTCACTTTTGCCTACAATAAATAGAATAAGATAATCGGAACTACAGAAAGGAGACCGAGACCTCTCATGAATCAAAGCCATTCTCATCTGGAGCAAGTCGATTTTATTGGAAAGCTCGCTGATTTAAAGGAGCAACACTATCAAAATACTTTAATTCTCAGTGCAATACTCGAGCTCTTACTAGAAAAAGGACTGCTGACTCATCAAGACATTGAGCTGAAAGCTTCGCAATTGGATGAAGCGCTTAGTCTTCACTCAACTTATCCCAAGGTGTAGCGCGGTCATAATACGTGTCTTTGAGACTCAATCGTTCCTCAGATAAAGATATTCCATTGTCTTGCAGAATATTTCCCACCGTCATCCGGGCCAAGTCCATCATATTGTGATCCCGGCTTAAATGTGCCAAATAAACACGTTTTGTCCGACTGCTCAATACATCGCATAAGCCTTCCCCTGCCGCTTCATTGGACAAATGCCCAATATCGCTAAGAATGCGCCGTTTGATATTCCATGGGTATTTGCCCATACGCAGCAATTCAATATCATGATTCGATTCTAAAATTAATACATCCGAATCTTCAATCTTCTCTTTCACTTTACTGCTCATATAGCCAAGATCGGTAGCCAAGCTAAGCTTCTCTTCGCCATCATAAAAGCAATAGCCTACCGGTTCCGCTGCATCATGTGAAATGCCATAAGACTCAATTCGGAGGGAACCCATTTCCAAAGCTGCACCTGTTTCAAGCACCCGTTGTTTATCTTCAGCAATGATCCCAATTTGTTTGTTAAGCTCTTCCCATGTTTTTTCATTTGCATAAATCGGCAGGTCGTATTTCCGAGCTACCGCACCTAATCCCTTTATATGATCCGCATGCTCATGGGTTACAAGGATAGCGTCGAAATCCTTCGCTGTCACATCGCGTTCCTGCAGGAGCTGTTCTATTTTTTTGGCGCTAAGTCCAGCGTCAATCAACACTTTAATCTCATCGTTCGCGACAACCATTGCATTTCCTGTCGACCCGCTGGCTAATATACTAAATCGCAGTCCCATCTTCTAAGCTCCTTCTATACTATTAACAGTTTAACTCTTTGACGGCTCTTGATTTCCTTCCACAGCCCCGCTAAACGCTTGCACATAATAGGAAGATCCGTTATCCAATATAATTCGCCAATAAGGCAGCATCGGATGTGTTTCCGAATCGAAACGCAGACCATGATAACCTAAACTTATATTCTTGATGACCGAGCCAGCCGGCAAATAATTTTCCGCCAGACTATGTAAAGCCGTGTATGCGGAAATAACCTTTTGTACTTTTTGCTCTACTCCTGATTGTACTTCAACATACGCCTGTTTGTAACCCGTGATTTCTGCTTTTTCTACAAATAGTTGCAGTGGAACGTCAAACATGGGTACATTTTCATACATTTGGTCAAATATATAGACCCCCGCCTTGCCAGCGTCCGCATCAAATTGATATTTATTGGCATTTTGAATCACCGCTTTGACCGCGGCATCTTTTAAAGTATTCTTACCCACAATATGATTGTATTGAATCGGTGTAGGTAAAGGTATTAAATCGGGATTGCGATTATTGTCGACAAACTTAACTGAAATTTGCCGTAATTTCGGTGCTTCCTTGGGGATCGTTTGCAGGACACGAATGTTTTTAGTTTCTAATAATTTCGTGGTTTCTGCTTTGACAGCAGTAGTATTTGCGTTTAAAATACCCGGATCCCAGCGGGTGACCCACAACTGGTAGCCTAGCAAAAGATTAAGAAACAAAAAAGATAATATCAATATCGTCTTCGCTCGACCCCAGTCCATAAGCCACCCCTTCTCCTTAGGTTTTAAACAAAATCACAAATATTCATTCGTGCCATCCTTCAGTTCGACGGCCCATCTCGGCACAAGATCGACCTTCGCATCCGCCAGAACAATCATCTCATATGCTGGGAATACGGAAACGATCTCGGATTTTTTGGCATAATTGAGAATTAAATTATCCAACACCTTACCCCCAGGTAAAGCAGCCATCGTTTTTTCAATGCTTTTTTCGTCCAAATTAATCAAAGAGCGTTCATAGCTGGAAATAACGCCCTTCTGTATAACCAACTTGATATAACCAAAATTATTCGTTTTATCATTAATCAATGGATAATTATTGACATACTGACGAAATATGAAGGTCTGCGGACCTGTCAATTGGTTTGAATTCGTCTTACTATAATTATAAGTGCCATTCCAACCTCCGTGCTGATTAATGAAGTGCACCGCTGAAAGCAGATTCTCCTTCACATCATTCGTACTTCCCACCAACGTAGATACAGGATCCAGAAAGCTGATCCAATGCTTATCATTTTTTATCTTCAAGGCCCGTTTAGCATCCGTATAAATTTGCGTGCCATCTGTTTCTGTTAAAAACCGTGTAATGCTCAAATCTACAAACAAATTTTGCTTTAGTTGATCTGCTGTAAACTCTGTGTAGGGAACCTTCATTCTTGCCATAATGATATCTTCGTCCGGCAAATAATAATTACCCGTAGAGCTGTGATAAGGGGTCAAATATTGCCCCAGTCCAACAAACTTATTCACATTGGTTGCCGATATATCCACTTTTCCAGCTTCATAAACGGTTGAATTCGTATCAGAAATAAATAACGCTCGAACCTCTTCTGTGTAGGTGTCTGTGCTATAAATCCAAATTCGCGAAATAATATCATTATCTAAGGGTAAATCCTCTTTAATCTGCAATATGTTTTGCAGCGCATGCAGCGGTATGCCTTCCTTAAAACGAAGTTCAATACCTTTCGAATGATTGCGCAAATAATCCCAATTTGTGTTTACATCCGTAGAACTTATACGATGAAGTCTATCGAACAATTTCGTCTTTAAAAAGTCAGTATAAATCATATTGTAAAATTGCTGCTGTAGCGGCAGAACAGTATGCCCATTGTCACCTGAATGAAGGATTATTGTATCCGGATAAAGCACATCAGCCAACTCAGCCTGAGTTCCAATCACATCGCTTTGCACATAATCGGTTTGAATAACCGTCTCAAATTTGGGTGAGCTATAGGCCAGAAAATAACTCTGCACCAAACTCGCAATAACCAAGCCAGTCAGAAAGATTGATTTGAATTTCTCCATCATATAGCCTCACTTCCTTTCTGTTGGAAAGGCAGCGTGAAGGTGACCTTCGTTCCTTGATTGTACTCTGACTCTAATGAAATGATGCCGTCATGCGCCTTAATTATTTCCTGGGCAATGGATAGACCTAAGCCTGTGCCTCCCATATTCCGTGATCTTGCTTTATCCACCCGATAAAATCGTTCAAAAATGCGACTTAAATCTTTTTTAGGAATCCCAATTCCATTGTCCTTGACGAAAATTTCCAGCTGGTTTTGCGGATTTTGCATCGCACCGATTTCAATATACCCGCCATCTCCGGTGTATTTAATCGCGTTGGAAACCAAATTATCCAACACCTGATCTATTTTATCACGATCCATCAAAATTTTCGGCATTCCATCTGCAACATGGACGGAAATAACTGTGTTTCGTTGCAGCAATTGGAAAGAAAACCGATCCGCAACCTCCTCCAGCATATCAGACACCGAAATCCACTCTTTAGCCAGCATAGCTTCTTTCGAGTCCAACCGTGATAAATGCAAAAGATCTGTTACCAGCCGAATCATCCGTTCCGTTTCATTCCGGGTAACCCCAATAAACCTCTGGGCCAGCTGCGGTTCTTCGATTGCTCCATCCTCAAGCGCTTCTAAATAGCTTTTGATCGTAGTTAACGGCGTTCTCAGCTCATGGGAAACATTGGCCACAAACTCGCGGCGAGCTTGCTCCAATTGCTCTTGCTCTGTGACATCCTGCAGCACGACAATCGTCCCTGTCACACCTTTTTCTCGACGTTGAATCGGCGTAAATGTAACCCGAACATTCAAATCTTCATCATTTGGAATGCGGATCTCGATCATTGTTGTATTGGCCTCGTTCCATATAAGCGGTAAAGCCATCTCCTGCGACAATCCAAGAATTTGTGACAGTTGTTTTCCTTCCACTCGCTCATCCAACTGCAGCATTTGCTTAGCCCGCTTATTTATGACGATAACCTGACCTTCATTATCTGTCGCAATAACACCATCACTCATATTGGCTAGAATGGAAGCGAGCTTATCCCGCTCCTCTTCATTTAAAGACAATGCTTCCTGCAGCCGGTGAGTCATATCATTAAAAGCATGGCTTAATTGGCCAATCTCATCTTGGCTTAATACTTTTAGCTTTCGGTCAAAGCTTCCTTTTGCCACCGAGGTAACTTGCCTTGTAATATCCTTAATGGGGCTGGTAATGGTATGTGAAAGGATAATCCCCAGCAGTGCGGTCAGTGCCAGTGCAATCAAGGTTCCGGATAAAAATATCCGATTAATCCGATGAATCGTATTAAATGTATTCTCCATCGAAGCCACAATATAGACCGCTCCGGTTACTTTTCCCCCGCTGCCCACCGGTTTAGCAATGAACTTTTTGAGATAACCATCCGTATCCACCATAATCCCATCGTTGTCACTGTCTGTAATATTCTGCAGCGCTTGACTCACAATCAACTGCGTATTCTTCTGTCCGATAATTTTTGTCGCATTAGGTAATGAGGTCGCGAGAACGATCCCGTTGGCATCAATCACTTGAATATCTGCATTCATAATCGTGTACCAATTGCTGACAAAAGCATTCAGGTCAATATTTTGTTTTTTACTATCCGCGCTGTTTCCATCCAAACTTGTAGTGTCCTGACTAAAATAAGGCTCTACCAAAAGCGCAAATAATTTGGATTGTTGGTCCAAAGTTTCGGAAAAATTATTTTTTAATGAGCTTTCCATGGTTTTCATAAAATAGATCCCGATCAACTGCATCGCAAATAGAATAAGCAGGACATACATAATGATCAACTTAACCTGAATCGTGCGAAAAAAACGGATCCCTCTCATTGAAACGGCCCTCCAAGCTAGCCTTTCGGCGTACGCATCATATAGCCTAAACCTCTTCGGGTTGTAATATACTCGGGATGACTCGGGTCATCCTCAATTTTCTCTCGGAGCCTGCGAATTGTTACATCCACCGTACGTACATCTCCAAAATAATCATAACCCCACACCGCTTGAAGCAGATGCTCCCGAGTCATTACCTTGCCATTATTGCGCGCCATATAATAGATTAGTTCAAACTCACGATGCGTCAAATCCAACCCAACCTCATCTTTATATACGATATACATTTCATTGTCGATCACCAATTTGTGGATACGCAAGCCTTGCTGGGCAGCCGCTTCCAATGCAGTGGACTGTGTTTGACTTTGTCTGCGCAAACGAGCCTTCACGCGAGCTAATAATTCTCTTGCGCTAAAGGGCTTCGTCACATAATCATCCGCACCCATTTCCAAACCTAGTACTTTATCAATCTCCGAATCTTTAGCAGTCAGCATAATAATCGGCGTATTTAACTTAGCGCGAATTTCACGGCATACGTCCATACCGTCTTTCACAGGAAGCATCAAGTCCAATAAAATCAAATCGGGATCCTCTTTAAACGCCAGCTCGACAGCGCTCCCGCCATCGTAAGCGCAAATGACCTGATACCCTTCTTTTTCCAAATGGAATTTCAAAATATCGGCAATCGGTTGTTCATCGTCCACCACTAAAATTTTTGCGAACAAAGGAACCACTTTCCTCTCGTATTGCATCATCTATAGTTCCATTGTACCAAAAAAAAGACATCACAGCGAACCTAATCGTTCCCTGCAATGCCATTCATTCTCAACCTATCGATTTAAGTACTTCAGCGGGTTCTCCGGATTATCGTCACGTCTCACTTCAAAGTGAAGATGCACGCCTGTCGCGTCACCTGTACTGCCCATCACGCCTACCTTATCGCCCTTTTCCACGACTTTCCCGACCGTAACACTGAACTGGCTTAAATGAGCGTATACGGTTTTATATCCGTTCATATGATCGATGATAACATGATTTCCGTAGTCGCTCGTAAACCCCGCGTAAATAACCTTGCCGTTGTCCGCAGCCAAAATCGTTTTATTCCCTGTCAGATCGACACCTTTATGAAATTTACCCCAGCGATTTCCAAAGCCGCTGGAAATACTTGCGCCAATGACCGGCCAAGCAAATTTACCTGTGCCTTCACCTTGAATCACTTTAGTGCCTTTTATAGCCGTAGCAGATACTGGAGGAGTCACAATCTCCTCGCTCAGCATTTGCTCATCCTCCATTAAGCCATCCACTTTCGTAAGCTCAAAGGTTACCTTCTTCATCCCATTTTTACCTGGGGTAACTATATTTACTACACCAGCACGCAGGCTGCTATCCTTTGTATAATTCGTATCAAATTGAACCTCTTGATTCTCGACTACTTTCTCTACTGTTTTTACCGAGAGCGTCGGCTGTAACACAGTCAAATCCAACTCTTGACCGATATTCAGGACATCGTCGGCCAGGGTTGGGTTATTTTTATAAATCATTTGCTTTGAAATATTAAATTTCTGTGCGATACAAGAAACACAGTCCCCTTTGACTACCTTGTATTTTTTCGGCTGCACATCGCCCGTTTGCAGCTTTTTAACAACATCCGAAACGGCCATCAAATCATTCGGATCAATTGTCGCAGGATTTATTTCTACTTTTTGGACAAAATCAACCTTCTCAATCTGTGATTCCCCTGCATTCGCAGCGTTTCGATCCGCTGATAATATACTGACAAGTCCAGCGCTTTTTGGTTTAGCCGGTAAATATTTGGCTTTAATTTGGTCTAGAATAACATTCGCTTCATCTTTATCTTTGACGATTCCAATCAGTTTTCCATCCACGACCAGTTGAACGCCCACAGCGTGAGTTGTCATCGATTCGTTAAGCTTAGCTAATGCTGCTGTATCATCGCTTTTTAGCTTGAACGCCTTCTCACTCTTCAAGGTTACCGCATCTGTATTAAGCACCATATGAACATTAGGCTTTTGTTGCTCTAATTCTTTTACTTTATTGATTTTATAATCATCGACTACCTTTGGATTACTAACGGTACCGACTTCTTGTCCATCTACGTAAACGTGGAAAACCTCAACCATATTTGCTTTTACATAGTGGTTCCCGCCAATGGTGATCGCCGCGACCAGCCCAATCGACCCTACTCCTTTTAACATATGCATGCGATATCGCTTTATAGAAGATTTCCAGTCCTTTTGGACCATCGATCTGAATTTAGATTGTGTGCTTTCCTTCCAGTTTAACGATTGCATCTTGACGCTAAAATGCGATTTCCAGTGTTGTAATTTCGTTCGAAGCCAACGCGCTCCTTTGATAAAAGTCATAATTTTCCTCATTTCAATCTTTTTTTACGAAACTATACATAATATGTACCGAAATTGACACCATAAAATAGAAAAAAAAAGAGTCCTTTCTTACTTTAACATAACACGACTCATTTTTTCAACCTTAACAGCGTAAGTATCAAATACGTTCGTAAAAACAAAGCAACTCGGAGGAGACACTATGGAGACCAATTTAACCGCAGCATTTAAGAAAAAAGTTGATTTAGATCTTGCAGCAACCGCTTTAAGAAATCAAGGTGTCCTTGATTTACGTATCCATCCGCCTATTAAACGTAAAACTGCAAGCATCCCAAAACCCGTCCAAACTGACGATACCTTGGAATCTATGGAAGCAGCCGAGGAATACTTATATTCTCTTGATGTTTTTGTTGAAAAGTCACGTTGGCGGCAAGCTGAGGATACGATCAAACGGCATGGCGGCCAGTTTTAATATTTGGCAAGCAGATCTTCAAGCTGTTTATATTCATCCGGCTTTAAATCCTTTTCAACGATTTGTTGGATCGCTGCCCACTCTTGTTCCGTAACTCCACCCTCTAAATACGTAGAGATTTGCTGCAATTCATTCTCTGGTAATCTTGAGGCAAGCAGCGTGAAAATTTTCATTTTATCACTGTCGCTCAATTGATCCTTTTTTTGCGTAAATTGCTCTGCTGACATAAATAAGCTCTTTTGCTTCTCACTGGAATCCGTCTGTTGTTTGGAATCTACGCTTTGCTGCTTCCATGCGGAGATACTGTCATCCGGAGCTTTTGCTGTCGTTTTTGCAGAAGGGTCTGTTTGCTTGACCGGCTCAGCAGTTGGCGTTGGCGTTAGCTTAGACTGCGATTGTACAGATGAGTTCGGTTGAATAGACGATTGCGGCTGGCTCTCTGGTTGTGACACGGCTGGCTTATCCGAGCTCGATGAATCGGTTATTTGCCCCACTGCCTGAGTTTGATCCGTTACTGGCGAAACATCGGCAGCTTGTTTCTGCGAACTCGCTGGTTTAAGTATATTCAAGCTATCCGACATTTGTGACAAAAAATCAAAAAATTGTACTTTGGATTGATCGCTTTCCAGATGATACTTCGTTAAGATCTTGTCCACATAGGTATGCACTACAATCCATGTCAGATAAATCGTCAAGCCCGCGACAAGCAACGTTTTCAAGATTGTTTTACTCAACCAATTCAATAATTTGACCACTTGTTGACCTCCCTAGCACTTATTAAGCAAAATGAGTTTTCTTTCCAGTATGGACGAAAATCAGCAAGTTTAACGCTTGACGACAAAAAAAAGACCCTTTAGGAGAAAACCATAAACGAAAGATTAGAAACATTTCTAGCGAATATCCCCCTTGCTGAACGCAAAAAAACAGCGAATTTTCATCGAAGAAAATCCGCTGTTCGCTATGTTAAATCCTTGTTAAATATAGATCGGCGTCACTTGATTGGTCTGATCACGATTTCGGCCAACAGAGAATATCGCGATAGGAATACCGGTTAATTCGGCGACTCTTTCAACATACTTGCGCGTTGTGCTTGGCAAGTCAGCCAGCTTACGTACCTTGGTGATATCTTCTTTCCAGCCTGGCATTTCTTCATAAACGGCTTCGCACTCCGCTAACATATTTAAGTTAGCCGGGTAGTGATTTATAATTTCGCCGCGATATTTGTACCCTGTACAGATCTTCACGGTTTCCAAGCCAGTCAATACGTCGAGTGAATTAAGTGAAAGTCCTGTAATCCCACTGACACGGCGAGCATGACGGATGACAACCGTATCAAACCAGCCCACACGACGCGGTCTGCCTGTTGTCGTTCCGTATTCATGACCTGTCTCACGGATTAAATCGCCGATCTCATTGTTCAACTCGGTTGGAAAAGGACCATCGCCTACGCGAGTCGTATAAGCTTTCGCCACACCGATAATTTGGTGGATTTTCGTAGGTCCGATTCCAGCGCCATTACAAACGCCTCCTGCCGTCGGATTGGACGAAGTCACGAAAGGATAAGTTCCTTGATCAAGGTCCAGCATAACGCCTTGAGCGCCTTCAAACAGCACGCGTTTGTTCAGATCAATCATATCGTTCAACACAACGGAAGTATCTGCCACATAAGGACGAAGAATTTCTGCAAACCCAAGATATTGCTTTAGAATAGGTTCAATTTCCAATCCAGGCTTGCCATATATTTTTTCCAAAATCGTATTCTTCTCGATAATCAAGCAGCGCAATCTCTCTTCAAACACTTTGGCATCCATTAGATCAGCGATCCGAATTCCGCTGCGTGCCGCTTTATCCACATAGCATGGGCCTATGCCTTTTCCGGTTGTACCGATTTTGGCAGCCCCTTTGCTTTCTTCCTCCAAAACATCCAATACAAGATGATACGGCATAATCACGTGAGCGCGATCGCTTATTTTCAAATTGGCTGTTGAGAAGCCGTGCGAATGAACATAATTGATTTCCTCGATTAACGCTTGCGGATTAAGGACAAGGCCGTTTCCGATGACACACAATTTATCCATATAAAAAATACCCGAAGGAATGAGATGCAGCTTATACTTCTTATCCTCGATTATAATGGTATGTCCTGCATTATTCCCGCCTTGATACCTTGCTACCACATCGGCAGATTCGGCCAAAAAGTCGGTAATTTTACCCTTGCCTTCATCTCCCCATTGGGTTCCGACAACAACTACCGTTGACATAAAAACATAACCCCCATCAGACACCTTGGTCTCTTTTAATTTTTTTTCCTAAACACACAGCATGTCCAGTGTACCAGTCCAAATGTCGAAAGTCAACGAAATCCACGCAAAAATCGAATAAAATACGAACATTCCAGGAGTTTATGCCTGAATCGTTCGTATTTATCAACTTATGCGAGTTTTACATTGCTGCTGACTCCTGATGTGTACGATCGAGACTGACGAATTTATTAAAATTTTTCAAAAAGGCCAGCTCTACGGTACCTACCGGGCCATTCCGCTGCTTGGCAATAATGATTTCGATCACGCCTTCTTTTTCCGATTCCTTATTATAATAATCATCGCGATACAAAAACGCGACAATATCCGCATCTTGCTCAATCGAACCCGATTCACGTAAATCGGACATCATCGGGCGCTTGTCTTGACGCTGCTCCACACCCCGACTTAATTGCGATAATGCGATCACCGGCACTTCCAGCTCACGCGCAATCTGCTTCAAGGTTCGCGAAATTTCGGAAACTTCCTGCTGACGATTGTCTCCGCCTTTGCCCCGACCATGGATCAGCTGCAAATAATCGATGAGAATCATTCCAAGCCCCTTCTCCTTCTTTAAACGTCGGCACTTCGCACGGATCTCCGCGACATTCAGCGAGGGTGAATCATCAATATAGATATTGGCCTCCGACAAAGAACCAATGGCCATCGTCAACTTTTCCCAATCATCCGGCTTCAGCTCCCCCGTTCGCAGCCGATTCGCATCGACATTAGCCTCTGCGCATATCATCCGTTGTACCAGCTGGGCAGCTCCCATTTCCAAACTAAAAATAGCAATCGTCTCTTTGCCGCGAACACCTGCATTTTGCGCAATATTAAGCGCAAAAGCGGTTTTCCCCACAGAGGGACGTGCCGCTACGATGATCAAATCAGACTTCTGAAAGCCAGATGTCATCTTATCGAGATCACGAAAGCCGGAAGAAATCCCCGTAGGGCCGCCCTTATGCTCCGAGAGATATTCAACACGCTCGAATACCTCCATAAGTACATCACGGATCGAAACAAATCCGCTGCCGGCGCGGCGCTGCGAAATTTCCATAATCCGCATCTCGGCATCGCTCAGCATATCCGTTACATCATCTGCGTTTGCGTAGCCATTGCTAACGATCTGATTCGCAGCACGAATCAGGCGGCGAAGCATCGCTTTTTCCTCGACAATGGTCGCGTAATAATCAATATTCGCCGCCGTTGGCACCGCATTCGCGAGCTCCGCCAAATAGCTGACAGAGCCTATATCGTCCAGTTGTTTTTTATCTTGCAGCTTCGCTGTCAGCGTAATCAAATCAACAGGCTCATTCGATTCTGCCAGCTCAACCATGCTCTCGTAAATTTGCTGATGCGACGCGCGATAAAAATCCTCGCTGTGCAGCCGCTCCATCGCTGTAACCATCGCATCGCCATCCAACAAAATGGCGCCGAGCACAGCCTGCTCCGCTTCCAGGTTTTGCGGCGGAATACGGTCAAGCAGCCATTCTCCTTCCATGTGCTACGCCTCCGTTACTTGAACCTTTAAAGTTGCGATCACCTCAGGATACAGCTTGATGGGAACGCTAGTCGTACCCAAAACGCGAATAGGGTCATCCAGTGTCATTTTTCTTTTATCCAATGCAATCTTATATTGACGATCCAATTCCTCGGCAATTTGCTTCGTCGTAATGGAACCAAAAAGACGTCCGCCTTCTCCGGCCTTGCCTTTGATTTGTAATGTAAGCTCGCCTATTTTTGCGGCAAGCGCCTGCGCCTCTGCCTTCTCATTGTCTTTCTTTTTCTTCTCCGACAGCTTTTGTTGGTCCATGACCTTTATATTCGAATCCGATGCAATCTTAGCCAGCCCTTGCTTCAGCAAAAAATTCTGTGCGTAACCTTCCGACACTTCCTTCACTTCGCCCTTTTTCCCTTGACTCTTAACATCCTTCAATAAAATAACCTTCATTCGAACAACCCCTCTTCCGCTTCAAATTCCTCAAGTACCTGCTTTAATTGATTCGCCGCATCTTGCAAAGTTCCTTCAAGCTGCACAGCAGCATTTGTTAAATGACCTCCGCCACCCATGCGTTCCATGACAAGCTGAACATTAATCTGTCCGAGCGACCTCGCACTGATGCCAATTAAGCCGTCTTGACGTTCACTAATCACAAAGGAAGCCATAATATCCGTCATATTCAATAGCGTATCCGCTACTTGTGCAATAAGCATTTGGGAATGCTTGCGATTCGGCTCCGTTACGGCCAAAGCGACATGATTGTACAAAATTTCCGCATGCTTAATTATTTCTGCTTTACGGACGAAAGATTCCAGATCTTCCTTCAGCAAACGTTGGATCATCGCAGTATCCGCGCCATTTCGCCGCAAGAAAGAAGCTGCCTCGAACGTTCTTGCCCCTGTACGTAAGCTAAAGCTTTTCGTATCCATCGTAATTCCGGCAAGCAGCGCCGTCGCTTCCAGTACATCCATCGATAAACGTTCGTTAAAATATTGCAGCAGCTCTGTCACCAATTCGCAAGTGGAAGAAGCATAAGGCTCCATATAGACGAGAACCGCTTCATTAATAAATTCCTCACCGCGGCGATGATGGTCGACAATCACAATGCGTGAGGTTTGTTGTAACAATCTTGCTTCTGCCACCAAGGAAGCCTTATGCGTATCTACTACCACAGCCAGCGTTCGTTGATTCGTCATTTGCAGCGCCTGCTCTGGCGTAATGAAACAACGCGCAAATTTTTCCTGCTCCATAATTTCCGCCATCAGCTTTTCAATCGACGGATTGACACCTTCCAAGACAATATAACCTTCCTTGTTGCTCACCTGAACCGCTTTTAACACACCAATAGCAGCGCCGATCGCATCCATATCGGGAACCTTATGACCCATGATGATTACATTTTCACTTTCCTTAATCAAATCACGCAAGGCATGCGAGATCACCCTTGCTCTAACTCGCGTACGTTTCTCCACTGCATTCGAACGGCCCCCATAAAAAGTCATCCGCTGCCCGATTTTCACTGCCACTTGATCCCCGCCGCGACCAAGCGCCATATCCAAACTCGTTTGCGCAATATGCCCCAGCTCAATCAACGAATCCGCTCCTGAGGCCACCCCGATACTTAATGTGAATGGAAGCTTTAATTCACTCGTTAAGTCACGCACCTCATCCAAAATTTCAAAGCGCGACTGCTCCAGCTGCTGTAAGGCTTTATGATCCATAACAATTAAATAGCGGTCGGAAGACATCCTTCTTACATATAATTTATAACGCTGCGCCCACTCGTTAATCTCGCCGGTTACCTTGCCAAAGACAACATTACGCGCTTGATCATCCATACCTTGCGTCGCTTCTTCTAAGTTATCTAACATGAGAATGCCTAATACCGTTTTTTCATCTTGATATCGTTTGAATAAATCGGCTTGTGCCGTTATTTCCTGAAAATAGAGGAGACGCTCATCGGAACGCAATAAAACCTGATAGGTTTTGCTGCCACGCTTCATTTCAAAACGCGGGTCCTTTTCTTTTTTACCTTTCAGTAAAGGGATAAGCTCCAACAAGGACTCGCCGATCACAGAATTTTTTTCTAACATTTTAGCAATAAAAGGATTATGCCACTCCACCAGCTTCTCTTCATTAAACAATAAAATCCCAATTGGTAGCTCCTGCAAAACCTCATTCCCCGCTTGAGTAATGCGGTGCGACAAAGTACCAATATAACCGTTTAACTCACGCCGAAATGCCTTTTCCGCCGCCATCGTATAAATAAGCAGAGCAAGACCAAGAACTAAAGCGAACCCCCCAATGATCCATCCTTCTGTCCAGAACAATAGAAAGATCAAGGCAAACAAAAGAATAAAAATCCAAACAATGTGTAAACCGTGCCATTTCTTCAACAGAAACTTAGGCATGTGAATGTAGCTCCTCTACCCGCTTATAATTTATCCGAAAACCGCTTACGAAGCGGTAACAAGACATCCAATAGCCCAATCAAGCAGGCCAAATATAATAGCGGTGATATCAAGATAATCAATACAATGGCAATAACCGGAACAGCCCGATTCCACTTTTTCCAGTAAACAAAATCATACAATAAACCGATCGCTTGAACAATAAATATAACGACGAACAGCGGCAATAAATTTAACACAATCATCCGAAAAAATAAATCTGAATTTACATTGACCCAGAAATTCATGCCAATCACGATAAGAAAATACCACATTATCGATTTAGGCAGCTTCCACGTTCGTATCGGCGAAAAAGCTGGCAACGGCGTTGCTGATTTCTTTAATAATCTTCTGCTGAGTCGATGCGTGAGATTGACATAATAGGCTACTGAAATCACAAGCAGAAATGGGATCATCAACGTCATTGTATCCGCATATCCATTGGGTATATATTGCCGCAGTGAATCGGGAATGCTCGATATATTTTCATTCAGCAGCGTTTTAAAGCTTTCAATAGGGTGTAGACCTGTTCCGTAGCTCATCATCAAAAGCAGTAAAATTTCGCCAATGAGCATAAGTGAAGTGACAAATAGAACCGTACGCGCGGCTGCGCCCTTCTTATACAATTGCCCCATAACCACAACCGGTGGAATAAAAAATAAGGAATACATCGCCAAAACCGCTCCCGCACCACCCATAAATAAAAACAACACAAATAAACTTGACACATAAGCTAGACAAAACTGCTTTACATCAAGCTTCATATAAAGCATCAGTATGGGAATCATCAATAATTGAATGGTAATAACATTGATTAGCGGAATTAACAAAGAAATTAAACCTACTATAAGAACAGCACACCACAACAACGGCTGTCTAATGCGATGCGTAATTCGATTCACCGGATGCCAACAACTCCCTTATAGGACTTTCGCTCTATTATACCACAAAAAAACTATTCCTGTTAGAAGGCCGCGGCCAAATGCTTTTGAGATGGGAGAAAAACTGTAAAAACAGTTCCACTTCCCACTCGACTTGCCACTTCAATTTGCCCTCCATGCAGCTCGACAAGCTGCTTGGCGATGGCCAAACCTAATCCCATACCACCGCTATACCGTGACCGATCATTCTCCGCACGATAAAATCGCTCGAACAGGTATGGTAAATGCTCCGCAGGAATCCCTGGTCCCGTATCCGCTATCGAGATCACAATATCACTTTCATTCGTTCCGAATTTCTCGGAAAGAACAATCGAAACTTGACCGCCCATAGGGGTGTAACGAATCGCATTTGTGATTAAATTATAAAACACCTGCGTCATTCGGTGCGGATCAACAAAGAGATTGACGTTTTTTACGGATGAAGTAAGTATTAACTGGACGTTTTTTTCCTCCGCTTCAAATCCCAGCAATTCTTTCAATCGATTCAAAAGCATAAGCAAATCGGTTGTTTGTTTCTCCATCGGCAGCTTTCCGCCTTCCGCTAAAGATAATTGGAGCAGATCGTTTACTAATCTGTTCAAGCGAATCACCTCATCCACCATGGGCAGCAGCATCACGGGCGCAATAGCTTCTCCATTCTGCTGAAGCAATTCAAACTGTCCTTGCAGGATCGTTAAAGGTGTTCGTAATTCATGCGCTACATCGGCAATTAGATGCTTTCGTGCTTCTTCGGAGTGAGACAATTCCACAGTCATCCGGTTCAATGCCGCGGTGACCTTACCGTACTCATCTGAAGAGGTTACATCAAGCTTAATACTCAAATCTCCTTTGGCAATGCGCTCGATCGCAAAAGATAAGCGATGAAGCGGAGAGGTCAGTTTGCGAGATAACCAAAATCCGATGACCAGAGCAATGACCGATAATCCGGCAACGACTTTTATCGAAACGTGAACCATTTCATGAAAAATACTTTGCTGCAATGCAATGATATGAATGATTTCCTGATCGAAAAACATTAGAAATCCAACCGTCTGCCCATTCACTTTGATGGGCTCTTTCAACCCCTGTCCAATCTCGCTTTCCGATACCCCATCACCCGTTTTATAAATCAATTTTCCATCCGGAGAAAATAAAGCGATTTGTTCTGATTTTGCCGAATGGGTCGGATCAGAATCAAACGGTTGAAATGTTCGATCTATACCCGACCAGGACCTCCCATGCTTTACGTAATAGGTTTGGAAAGTATCGATCCATGGTCTTGTTTTTTCATGTACTGCGGCGGATACAAGAGGAGGTATATTTTTCCTCATATAAATCTGGGTACTCATGAAATAGGCAATACCCATAAAGAAAACGAGGACCGCCATTGCACTAAAAAGCTTGCCCCTTACATTCATGTTCCATCACCAAACTTATAACCGAATCCATAAACCGTTTGAATATATACCGGATTGGTCGGATCGTCTTCAATTTTTTTACGCAAATGACTGATATGCGCATCAATAGTACGTTCGTAATTTAAAAAATCATCTTCCATCGCCAATTGTAAAAGCTGCAATCGACTATATACAATTCCGGGTTTGGTTGCCAAAGTGAATAATATTTTAAATTCCGTTGGGGTTAGGATATATTCCCGTCCTTCTTTCCACACCTGATATTTGGACTCGGAAATCGTTAAATTCCCTCTTTGAATGATTGGGGATTCTTCCAGCTGCCCTTGAATTCGTCGTAGTACGGAGCGAACTCTTGCAGATAATTCTCTTAAACTAAAGGGCTTTGTCAAGTAATCATCCGCACCCACTTCTAACCCGATGATTTTATCCGTTTCATCCGAGCGTGCGGTTAGCATAATAATGCCTAATGAACTCGTTTTCCTTAATTCTCGACAAACTTCCAGTCCGCTCATTTCCGGAAGCATCCAGTCCAATAAAACTAACGCCGGCTTTTCAAGCTTGGCGATTTGCAATGCGCTTTTTCCAGTTGTCGCAGTAAGGATTTTAAACCCTTCCTGTTTTAAAAAAGGAACGATGATCTCCAATATTTTCACTTCATCATCTACTACAAGGATGGTCGTCTCCATTGTTTATATGCCCCCGCTTTCTTTTTGCTGCATCTTTCCTTATTATACTGTCTATTTTTACACGAAACAGAGTCTTCAACGAAATAACAGAAGATCTTCATAAGTTCACAACATTTGCTTGCTATAAATTAAACAGCAACTAAATTACGACGAGGAGAAATAAAAGATGAAAAAAATTTTGAAAGCTTTGAAAGTAATACTAGTTAGTTTAGGCGCAATCATCGTTATGGGTAGCGGAACGTTTTATATTATGGCCAAAAACTCGGCGCAGCCGGCTTCGATGAATATGGGATCCATGAGTTCGATGAATATGGGGAGCGATGATCACTCCAAGATGAGCAATTCGAAAGCGCAAAACGAAATTCCCATGTCTACCTTGGTTGAGAAGCCTTCCGATGCACCTGTAAAAACATTCGAAATTACAGCGGAGGACAAGAAAATCGACACAGGCAGGGGAAGAATCGTGGATGCTTGGACTTATAACGGAACTCTTCCTGGACCAGAAATTCGGGTGCAGCAAGGAGACAGAGTGATTGTGCATTTAAAGAATCGTTTAACCGAAGGCGTAACTATCCATTGGCATGGAGTAGAGCTGCCGAACGCAGAGGATGGAGTTGCCGGATTAACCCAAGATTCTGTCCCGCCAGGCGGGGAATTTACGTACGATTTTATAGCCAAACTACCGGGAACGTACTGGTATCATTCTCATCAAGAGAGCAATAAAGAAACAACAAAGGGTTTGTATGGAACTCTAATTGTAGAACCTAAACAGAGCACTGTTCATTATGATAAAGATTATACTGCTGTGCTTCACGATTGGGATCATGATATCAACACAGTGAATGGAACAAGCAACGGCGAACATTTTAATGCCTAGCCTGGCGAGCTCGTACGCCTTCGTTTGGTGAACACGGCTAGCATTACACATATGATGACGCTGATTGGAGCGCCGTTTAAGGTCATTGCAATCGATGCTCACGACATCAATGAACCTACAGCGCTGAACGCCGCTATACTTCCGGTTGCCGCAAGCCAACGATATGATTTAGAGTTTAAAATGCCGGAACAAGGTGCCGTCAAGCTTGTCAATACCGATCAAACAGGCTTTAAAGGGAATTTCTTTACCAAACTACTTGGATTATCTGTCCCCTCCGCAGATGCAGCTCATCAGATGTTTCGCGCATTTTTCGGCAATGGCGACATACAAACGGACATCAATCCTTTGCAAAACAATCCTCTGTTCGACTTTACAACCTACGGAAGTCCAACGAATGAAAAAAGCACGCTCATTCTTGATACCCAATTTGATCGTCAATTCAATATGGAATTGGGGAATTCATTAGGATTCTTCAACGGTGGATTTACAATGCGATTTCAAATAAATAAAAATACTTTTCCGGATATCCCAACTTACGAAGTGAAAACAGGAGATTTGGTGAAAATCCATATCGTTAATAACTCGGACATTCCTCACCCCATGCATTTACATGGACATTCTATGAAAATTTTAACCAAAAATGGTGTACCCCTTTCGGGAAGTCCTATTTACCTTAGCACTCTGCTTGTTAGCAAACATGAATCCTATGATATTGCCTTCATTGCTGACAATCCGGGTCTCTGGATGATTCACTGTCATAATCTTGATCATGCCGCAAATGGAATGGATATGATGTTCAATTACGAAGGCGTAACAACACCTTATTCGGTTGGGAAGAAGTCGGGGAATCATCCGGACTAACTAAACAGAAAAGTTTTATTATATTCAATTTTAGTTGAGTTTGTTGTAACCTAATCATTTTCATTTTTCCAACTGCCGACAATTCTTATCGTTATTGAATTGTCGGCAGTCCGTTCAATTTTAACTTTCTAATTCATCAAAAAAATAAATCCAGTCCAGGATTTCTCCCAGACTGGATTTAATTATAATCTGTTTTATTCTGTAGTGTAAGGTAGCAAAGCTACAGTACGTGAACGCTTGATAGCAGTCGTTAACGCACGTTGGTACTTAGCTGAAGTTCCAGTTACACGACGTGGAAGGATCTTCCCGCGTTCACTGATAAACTTCTTCAATGTTTCGATGTCTTTATAGTCAATGTGAGTGATCTTATTCACAGTGAAATAACATACTTTACGGCGCTTGTTACGACCGCCTTTACCTCTGGAGAACTTGCGATCTGCGCGATCGTCTCCGTCTTGGCTAGCTCTTGGTTTGAAGCTCATCGGTTGTCAGTCCTTTCTTTCTAAAATGGCAAATCATCATCCGAAATATCAATGGGCTTTCCATCGTCTGAAAAGGGATCTTGATTTTCTCGTGCTCCGCCGCTGCCGCTATTGCGAGTATAGGTCGATTCTTCACGATTACCGCTTCCGCCGCCCTCTTTGCCTCCTGACGACTCTAAAAACCGCACATTATCTGCAATGACTTCCGTCACATACACTTTGCGACCTTCATTGTTGTCATAGTTGCGCACTTGCAAACGCCCTTCTACTGCCGTTAAACGACCTTTACGCAAATAATTCGCACACGTTTCAGCTAGCTGCCGCCAAGTGACGATATTAATAAAATCAGCTTCTTTTTCCTTGGTTTGCTGATTTGAAAAGGGACGATCAATCGCCAAAGTAAATTGAGTTACAGCCACACCAGCAGGGGTATAGCGAAGCTCTGGGTCACGCGTTAGTCTTCCTATCAGAATCACACGATTTAACAATCTCGTTCCTCCCAAACAATCGATTCAACTACACAACAAAGCATGTCCTACGCTACATCTTTAACGATCATATAACGAATGATTTCATCAGAAATCTTCATTACACGGTCAAGTTCCGTAACAACCGCTGGGGCTGCATTGAAATGGACGAGAACATAAATCCCGTCACGAAACTTGTTGATCTCATACGCTAGACGGCGTTTACCCATTACATTGTTTTTCGTAATTTCGCCACCATTGTTGATGATGTTTTGGAATTTTTCGATCGTCGACTGAACAACTTCTTCTTCAATATCCGTCCGAATAATGTACATAATTTCATACTTGCGCATGGTCTTTCACCTCCTTTTGGACTAAGCGGCTCCCTTAGAGAGAGCAAGGAGCGAGGATTTTCTTATCAAAACTCGCACCGTAATACTATACCAAATCTCAACCTACTTTACAAGTACCCGTTGGGTTATCCTTCCTTACATCATTTCCGACGCTTTTGCCCACAATAAAATTAAAGGAGGTGAATAAATATGGGTGAAAAAACAGAATTTCGTCCTGGCGAACATGCACCAAACAATGGCAGCTATATTGAAATCGGTGAAAACGATTTTCATATGGGTATAAATAATCCGCTCAAAATCACCTTAAAAGCAGGTGAATGCTTCCCTGAGACATCAAATCATAATCGTAAGTGGACTAAAATGGGTAACAATTAATCCCAACAAAAAGGATGGAATACTATGAGAAAGTACACCCTTATATTCACATTTATTGGAGTAGCTCTATGTCTATTTCACTATTTTGATTTTGACACAAAAAATTACATCATTTTCTCTTTCAGTATTCCACTTTGGTTTATCCCGCTCTTTAGTAATGTTGAAAATGTAAACGTGTTTTTCGTATACTTATTAACCATAGCTTCTTGGACTTTATTAGGCTACATTCTCGACAAGCTAATTCAAAAAAATCGAGTACACAGATAAATTAAAAAACGACTCTAGGCTAGAGTCGTCTAAATTTTAAATGTGGCGGAAAGAGTGGGAGTCGAACCCACGCACGGCGCGAGCCGCCTAACTGATTTCGAGTCAGCCCCCTTGGACCACTTGGGTACCTTTCCTTATCCATTTTGCGGACAAAAAATATTGTACCATACCCTTAAGACAGAATGCAATGACAAAGTATCCTCAATAGATCCATATTCTAACCATTTTCAGCTAATGAACGAAAGCTCTCTAATCATCCTTTTGTTCAACTTGTATAGAACGCAGCACCTTTTTAAGTTTACTTTCAAATTTGGCTCTTGGTACAAGCACACTATGTTTACAACCTACGCAGCGTATGCGGATATCCATCCCCATACGTATGACTTCCATTTCATTGGCTCCGCAAGGATGTGCTTTCTTCATTTGCACAATATCCCCAAGCTGAAATTGTTTACGCTCCATAGTCTCTTCACTCCTCTTTCAAGCCACGCACATAGGTCACTACCCGTGGATAAGGCTGCGCAAATTGATTACGTCCAAAAGCCTTTTTAACCTCTTCTTTGACCGCTCTCGTTACAGCACCTTGCGTATTTGCTTTACACTCGACCTGAATTCTCAATACAACCTCAGAGTGGCCGATGTTTTCCACACCCAGCACCTCAGGAAGCTTCACCATATCGCCATTAATTTCATACACCTCTTGCATTGTGATTTTCAGCAGTTCTAAAGCTCTTGTAGTATCTTCCTCATAGGCGATCGAAAAATCAATTACAGCAATTGAATTGTATACTGAAAAGTTCGTCACCTCTTGTATGGAACCATTGGGTATAATATATACTTCACCCGTCCCGCTTTTAATTCGTGTAACCCTCAGCCCAATTTCTTCTACTGTACCTTTGTAATTTCTTATTTGAATAACATCTCCGATTGCAAACTGATCTTCAAAGATGATGAAAAATCCAGTGATTATATCCTTGACCAAGCTTTGTGCCCCGAAACCAATCGCTAATCCTAAAACCCCTGCTCCTGCCAAAAGCGGTGTCAATTTAAAACCAATTTGATTCAAAATCAACAAAATAGAAAGAAAGTTGACCGTATACGAAATGACATTTCCAATCAATTTGCCAATGGTTTTGGTGCGTCTTGGATCAAACTTTACAGGGCTGCGTTCTCTTTCCACCATCATATGTGACAAGGCTTTATTGGCTATTCTAACAACCACTCTTCCGACGATAAAAATAACGACGATTTGCACAAATAGAATCAAGATATGCGTCCATACGGCAGGACTTGTAATGTCATCTTTAAGCTTATCCCAAAAAACCTTGCCAAACTTATCATTTACAGCCATATATTCGCTTGAAAAAAGGTTGTTCAATTGTACATCCCTCCCTACATTGTTTCATCCATGTTAACATAACCTTTTTCACGTTTACAGTAAATTCCGCGAACTTCAACCTTTTCAGAGACCATAATCTCCCTTACCACAGCTAAGTCTTTATCTAAAAATTCAATAGACAAAGCACAGCCTGCTGTAATTTCTTTGGGTGTCGGGCATATATCAATTTCAAGATCCGCGTATTCTAAAAGCATTTCCGCTCTTAGCGCTTGCTGTGTCGAATCAAATGCAATTAGCATCGATATGTCACTCATTTCTATATGCATGTATAAATATAGTACTTCGTTCGTATACTAGTAGAAAATGATAACTTTGGAGGATTACTATGACCTTAACTTTTGAAGCAGCAATTTCAAGTGCTGTAGTTCCTTTTAAAATTGCTTATACAGAAGCAAGTGGCGGGCAAATGTTAACCCATCATTTATCTGATTTGTTCCTTAAGATCCCTGAACAACATCCGATTGTATTTGTCTGTATAGGTACGGATCGATCTACTGGCGATGCGCTTGGCCCCTTGATAGGCTCGCGGTTGCGTAAATATAACTTTTCAGATATTCATCTATATGGCACCCTTGACGAACCTGTCCATGCTTTAAATCTTAATGAAACATTGACAACGATTCAGAATGATCACTTTCAACCCTACATTATCGGCATTGATGCTTGTTTAGGTCAAGTTTCTAGTGTTGGAAATATTCAATTGGGCTTTGGCCCGCTTAAGCCTGGAGCTGGTGTCAATAAACAGCTGCCGCCTGTGGGACACGTTCACATTACGGGTACGGTAAATGTCGGTGGTTTTATGGAATATTTCGTACTGCAAAATACACGTCTAAGTTTAGTGGTCAATATGTCTGAAGTAATCGCCAAATCGATTTATATTGCTTTAATCCGCGCAAAGCGAATCGGCATTTTCTCTAAGCATCTGGTTTCAATGCAATACGATCAATAATCTGTTTTTCTTCCGGCGATAGACTATAAGTCGATTGCCCTTTTTCAATTGGTTTTGCATAAATAAACGTTTGTTCTCTTCCATGGATTCCTGTGAGGACTACACCATCCTGCTCTGCGTCTAACACTGCAATGGAAAAACTCAAGTCCGTTCCTTCTTGTGAAAAAGCATTATAACGTTGCACACCGACATGGGATTTCATTTTTTTCATTTGCTTCTTTATTTGTTCAATTTCTGTATGCTGCGTTTCATTTTGCGCTGTTAGTTGATTCATTCCACTTTGCATGGTTATCAGCAGTTGTTCTATATTTTCAGGATGCCCTCCATTGATCATTTTATTGTATCGACTCCTGACTTTCCCTAATCGAATCATAGTCATAATTAACAATACAAATACTACTGCGAACAATCCAACAACTATGCCTAACATTGCTTCTGGCAGAATACCTAAAGAATTTTCCATCTCCGCTTCACCTTTTCCTCGCTCATATTTACTTCCGCTTTGCTAATAATGTTTACTTATTTCTGTTATAGATTTTATAAAATATTCGACTTCATCCTCCGTTGTATAATAACCGAGACTTGCTCTCACAGCGCCCGTTTTTGTCGTTCCTGCCGTTTGATGGCCGAGCGGCGTGCAATGAAAGCCTGATCTCACTGCAATATTGAATGTTTGATCAAGGATGAACGCTAGCTCTGATGAATCTACATTCTTATGTACAAAGGAAACAATCCCTGTTTTATTTTCTCCTATTGGCGGACCTAAAAGCTCAATCCCTGTGATCCCCTGTAAACCTTCCATCAATACTTGAGACAAAGCCCATTCCTTTCGATGAATGGCTTCTGCGGTTTCCTGCAGTACAAATTTCACCCCTTCGTTTAAACCAACGAGACCTACTGTATTTTGCGTTCCTGACTCATAGCGGTCAGGACGGATTGCAGGCTGTCTGATCTCTTCTGACTGGCTTCCCGTTCCACCATGATGCAATGGTTCCAATTCAACGTCAGGATGAATATACAGCCCCCCAGTCCCCTGTGGACCCAGCAATCCTTTATGCCCTGGAAATGCCAACATATCAATCCCCATCTTTTGCACGTTTATCGAAAGAGTTCCTGCTGTTTGCGCTGCATCAACTAAAAATTTAATGTTTTTCTCCTTGCAAATTTCTGCGATTTCCATCACAGGAACAATTGTTCCTAATAAATTTGAGCTGTGGCTGCAAACAACTAAGCTTGTATTTGATCGCATTGCATTCCGTACTTCTAATGGGTCAACACGACCTTGAGCATCTGCTTGTACATAAGTAAGTTCTACATTTTTCATTTCTTTTAAATACTCAAGCGGTCTTCTTACTGAGTTATGTTCGATGCTTGTACAAATGACATGGTCATTTGCTTTTACATATCCTTTGATTGCTAGGTTTAGTGCTTCCGTCGTATTCAATGTAAAACAGATGTCATTAGGGTTTGATATACCAAATAGTTTAGCTAGATTTTTTCGCGTTTCAAAAATTCCTCTGCTTGCTTTAACCGCCATTTGATGGCTTCCTCTACCAGGGTTTGCGCCATATTCTTTTATACATGTGATCATCGCTTCTGTAACTTTTTCAGGTTTAGGCCACGAAGATGCTGCATTATCAAAATAATAGGTATGCATCACAAATTCCCTTCTGTACTAAATTCTAAGGAGTCTGTCCAACGAATGGATTCGAGCTAATTCGCTCATTCCGCTCCGACGAACAGACCCCTTGGGATTTCTTATTCTTTAAGATGTTTTCCCTTGCAGTAAATCTAATAGTCTTTCCAAATCATCTTTAGAATAATAAAGCAATTCAATTTTACCCTTATTATTATGATGTTTAATTTTGACTGCAGTCCTGTATTGAGTACGTAAATTTTCTTCTAATTGATTGATATAAGGATCTTTTTTAGTAGACGCTTTAGTTGAACTTTGTGATTCTTTACCGCTATTCTCTTCTTGCTTTTTGATTGCGTCTTCTAGTTGCCTTACACTCCATTGTTGATGAATGGCTAGCTCTGCTATTTCTTTTTTTAGCTTATCATTTTTAACTCCAGCAATTGCACGTGCATGACCCATCGATAATGTTCCACGTGAAACATGTTGTTTAATTTCTTCTGGCAATTGTAATAGTCTTAAAAAATTAGCTACATGAGAACGACTCTTGCCGACCTTCACTGAAAGTTCCTCTTGAGTCAAAGTAAACTGATTCATTAATGATTGATAAGCAATAGCTAATTCGATTGCATTTAAATCTTCTCTTTGCACATTTTCAATCAGCGCAATCTCCATAGCTTGTTGATCGCTAAACTTTTTAACAACAGCTGGGATTGTAGCAGCGCCGCAAGCTTGGGAAGCGCGAAAGCGTCTTTCACCGGCAATAATCTCATAGCCTTTAAGAACTGTCCGAACAATAATAGGTTGGATAACTCCATGCTCTTTTATCGAAGCAGCTAATTCATTGATACTATCTTGATTAAAAGTTTTCCGCGGTTGATATGGATTCGCACGCAGCTGTGATAACGGGATTTCCAAAACCTTTTCATCCTCGTTAATATTTAGCGATGGTATCAAAGCATCCAAACCTCTGCCCAATCTTTTATTCATATGAGATCACCTCTTTAGCAAGTTCTAGATAAACTTCTGCTCCCTTAGACTTGGCATCATAAGTTATAATCGATTGCCCATGACTTGGCGCCTCACTAAGACGAACATTTCGCGGTATAATCGTTTGATATACTTTTTGTTGAAAATATTTTTTCACTTCCTCGATAACTTGAATGCCTAAGTTAGTTCTTGCATCAAACATCGTCAATAGAACACCTTCAATTTGCAAGGTTGTATTTAAATGTTTTTGTACAAGACGAACGGTATTGAGCAACTGACTTAAACCTTCTAACGCATAATATTCACATTGAATAGGTATAAGCACAGAATCTGCAGCGGTCAACGAGTTTATCGTTAAGATGCCTAATGAAGGCGGACAATCTATAAGAATATAATCAAATTGATGTTTAACAAGTCCCAATGCTTTTTTCAAACGTACTTCCCTTGATATCGTTGGAACAAGTTCAATTTCCGCACCTGCTAATTGAATTGTAGCCGGAATGATTTTCAAATTTGGGACGTTTGTTTCTAATATTGCGTCTTTTGGATGTACATCATTAATCAGCACATCATAGATATCATTACTTACATCTGCTTTATTAATTCCAATTCCACTTGTAGTATTACCTTGTGGATCAATATCGATTAATAAAACTTTCTTTCCCATTGAAGCAAGAGAAGCGCCTAAATTGACTGATGTAGTCGTTTTACCGACTCCACCCTTTTGATTGGTTATTGCAATGATTTTGGACAAACTCTTTCACCTCAGTATTTATACTGTTAACGAGCAACATCCTGCTATTTCCATTCAATATAATCGCGTTAAAAAAATGGAAGCGTTAATTGTTGCCAATTACCAGTATAGCTCTATTAACTCATTTGAATCTTTTTATCTTTTTGGAATTTTGATCACTATTTCGTAATAGTCCTCGTAGTCTATTTCATTTGTATCTATCTTCAAGCCAGAGCTTGTAACCATTTCTACGGATTGTCGAATCGTATTTACCGCCAAACGTACATCTTTCGAAAAAGACACACGTCGCTGTTTTTTAATTTTTGCATTTTCATTAAAAAAAAGCACTCTGGCTTCCGTTTGTTTTACATTTAACTCTTTAGAGATTATATCACGAAGAACTTTAATTTGTAACTCCTCTGTATCAAGAGAAAGCAAAGCACGTGCATGTCTTTCAGTTATCTTACGCTCCATTAAAGCTTGCTTTACTTCTTCGCAAAGCTGCAATAAACGAATTTTATTCGCTATTGTCGATTGACTTTTACCTAACCTTTGCGCCAAGCTCTCTTGCGTCAAATGATGCAATTCCATTAATCTTTGATAAGCAATGGATTCCTCAATTGCAGTTAGACCTTCACGTTGTAAATTTTCGATCAACGCAATAGATGCTGCTTGTGCATCATTAAATTCTCTAACAATCGCAGGAATCGTTTCAAATCCAAGCTTAGTAACTGCTCTCCAACGACGTTCCCCCGCAATGATCTCATGCTTACCGTTTCGCATTCGTACAACAATGGGTTGTATTACACCATGCGTTTTGATGGTTTGACAAAGCTCATCAATACGATCCTCATCGAATATAGTTCGCGGTTGATAAGGGCTTGGTACAATGTCTTGAATAGAAACATGCTTGATCTCTTCATTTGAACCACGATCTGTAAAACCAAATAATTTTGAAAATTGATCCTTCATATTGTTTCATTACCACCTAACTATTCAGCTAAAAGATACATTATAATTTGAACGAAAGTCTTTCCAGATTTCGATCTATACAACCTGCACGATTCGCACCAAGAGCATGATATAGCTTCATTTTAGCATCCAGCCAGAATTCATTTCTCTTGTTCAACTTATTATAAATTATAAGAAAGTATAAGTTTTTCACATACACTGATCTTATAATTCAGGACAAACACTACCGTATTAAAAGACGGACTAGCCGTTTATCTTTGTATATGTATTAAATTCTCCATAAAGCTGTAATATCCTGCCTCAAAGATAAACAACTGCTCTGTCTTTTCAAGGATGAACCATGTTTAAACTTAGAAATGTTCCACGTGAAACAAATATAATTATCATTAAATTAACGGACTCTTTAACGGAGTCCCTGCTTTCCGCGGATATTTTTCGGGAGTCTTCGACAATTTATTTAAAACTATAAGATGTCGTTTCGCCTCGTCAGACGGGAGCACAAAGCTGAACACGTCCTTCAACTCAGCTCTTAATTCCTTCATACTAAATTTAGCTTCACTTAATTCAACAGCTGGATCGGAACCCTTCATAGAAACAAATTGTCCATCCTTTTTCACAAAAGGAAGACAAAATTCATTCAGTACATTTAATCGGGCCACTGCTCTTGCAGTTACTAAATCAAACTGATCACGAAAAAGAGAATTTCTTGCTGCATCTTCAGCTCTGCCATGAATACAATTTACATTTAATAGATTTAATTCATTAACTAAATACTGTAAAAATTGTATCCTTTTATTTAAAGAATCGACTATCGTCACCTGTAGATGCGGATAAATGATCTTTAAAGGAATACTCGGAAAACCAGCCCCAGAACCTATATCGGCTAAAGACTGAACTTCCTGCATGGGAACATAAAAAGAAAGAGAAACAGAGTCATAGAAATGCTTTAAATATACCTGTTCTCTTTCTGTAATTCCTGTTAGATTCATTTTTTCATTCCATGCTATCAATTGTTCGTAGTAAATCGAGAATAGCTTAAGTTGGTTCTCATTAAGCGAAATCCCTTGTGCCTGCAGTAGTTTGCAAAACAATTCTTCTATCGCGTCCATGTATTTCATCCTTTATGCTTCAGCTGCACTAGCCTTAGCCGCAGTGACACGGTTATAATGCTCCAAATAAACAAGTAATATCGAAATATCAGAGGGTGTAACCCCGGAAATACGGGAGGCTTGACCAATTGAAATCGGGAGAATTAATGATAATCTTTGCTTAGCTTCATTGGCAAGACCATGAATTGAGTTATATTCAATGCCATCCGGTATTTTCTTTTTCTCCATCTTTTTTAGTCTTTGCACTTGAATCAATTGCTTTTCGATATATCCTGCATATTTAACTTGAATTTCGACCTGTTCCTTCATTTCTTCAGTTAAAGCCAGAGGTGATGGTGAAATTTGTTGAATTAGAGCATAACCAACTTCCGGTCTGCGAAGTAATGACAGCAGATCAATCGCATTTGTTAATGCCACAGTCCCCGCTTGAAGTAATAATTGTTGTGTATATTCCTCTGGACGTGCCTTTTCATGCTGCAATCGTTCAATTTCTTGCTCCACTAATTGTTTTTTGTCGAGAAATTTAGCATAACGCGTTTCAGAAATCAAACCAATTTCATGGCCTAGAGGAGTTAATCTTAAATCTGCATTATCATGTCGCAGCAATAAACGGTATTCTGCGCGTGAAGTCAGCAAACGATAAGGCTCCGTCGTCCCTTTAGTGACTAAGTCATCGATAAGAACACCAATATACCCTTCCGATCTTTCAAGCACGACTGGTGCCTTATCCTGTGCTTTACGTGCTGCGTTAATACCGGCCATAATACCCTGACCTGCAGCTTCTTCATATCCTGAAGTTCCGTTAATTTGACCTGCAGTAAATAAATTTTCAATTTTTTTCGTTTCCAAGGAAGGCTTCAACTGTGTTGGAACCATTGCATCATATTCAATAGCATAACCTGTCCGCATCATTTCAACCTTTTCTAAGCCGCCGATGGAACGAAGAATTTTTAACTGCACATCCTCCGGCATGCTGGTAGAAAGACCTTGCACATAATATTCCGACGTACGTTCACCTTCTGGCTCTAAAAATATTTGGTGTCGCGGCTTATCGCTGAAACGTACGATTTTATCTTCAATCGATGGACAATATCTTGGACCTGTACCTTCTATGGCTCCTGAAAACATCGGTGCACGGTGCAAATTATCATTAATAATTTCATGCGTTTTTTCTGTCGTATAAGTTAACCAACAAGGGATCTGCTTTCTGCTGGAAGATTCCGTCTCATAAGAGAAAAACTTCGGTTCTGCATCTCCTGGTTGAATCTCAGTTTTACTAAAATCAATCGAATCCTTGTGTACGCGCGGTGGTGTACCCGTTTTAAAACGAACAAGGTCAAAGCCTAGATTTTTTAAGTTCTCCGACAACTTAATCGATGGCTGTTGATTGTTAGGTCCACTCTCGTACATCAATTCACCCATAATTACTTTACCGCGTAAATAAGTGCCGGTGGTTAACACTACCGTTTTCCCAAAATACTGAGCGCCTGTTTTGGTAACAACACCTTTGCAAATTTCATCTTCAACAATCAATTCCTCAACCATGCCTTGACGTAAAGTTAAATTCGGTTGGAGCTCGATCGTTTCTTTCATCGTGTGCTGGTAGAGAAATTTATCCGCTTGTGCGCGTAACGCATGGACCGCTGGACCTTTGGCTGTATTGAGCATCCGCATTTGAATAAAGGTTCTATCGATATTACGTCCCATCTCACCACCGAGAGCATCAATTTCACGCACAACATGACCTTTAGCTGGTCCACCAATAGATGGATTACAAGGCATAAAAGCGACCATATCCAAATTAATCGTCAATAAAAGTGTATTACAACCCATCCGCGCTGCCGCTAATGCCGATTCACACCCAGCATGTCCTGCGCCAATTACAATAACATCAAAATGTCCTGCTGTATATTCCATTTTCAACCCTCCATTGCTTTTAAATACGTTCTATTTCCCTAAACAAAATTGAGAAAAAATTTGATCAATTAATGAATCTCCCACAGAGTCGCCAATAATTTCGCCGAGCTGTTCCCACGCTGTACGTATATCAATTTGAATCATATCAATCGGTATCTCAAGTTCTGCAGCCTCAATCGCTTCTTGCAGTGCAGCTTTTGCTTGATTCAATAAATGAATATGACGAACGTTACTCACGTAAGTAAAATCATTAGATTCAAGCTCACCATTAAAAAATAAACTTGCTATCGCCTTTTCCAATTGCTCTAGGCCTTCATTATCCTGTATCGATAACATCACAACGCGATCCAAAGCGACTTGTTCGTATATAAACGCTAATTCTATTTGCAACGGTAAATCCGTTTTATTCACAACAATGATGGTTTTACGATCCTTTAACTGCGCTAATAATTCATAATCCTCGACTTGTAATGGTTCAGCAGCGCTTAGCATTAAAAGAATCAAATCAGCATCTTGTAAAGCTATTTTAGACCTCTCCACACCGATCTTTTCAACTATATCTGAAGTTTCACGTATTCCTGCTGTATCCAGAAGCTTAAGGGGGACACCATTCATCGTAACATATTCTTCAATGACATCTCTAGTGGTTCCAGGAATATCCGTAACGATCGCTTTATTTTCTTGTGCAAGCGCGTTTAACAAGGAAGATTTACCCACATTCGGTCGACCAATAATCGCTGTAACGATTCCTTCGCGAATGATTTTCCCTTGATTGGCCGCTTTCAACAAATCATCTAGTTGGATAATTGCTTCAGAACTCTTCTGCTGAATAAAAACATGTGTTAAATTTTCAACATCGTGCTCCGGATAGTCAATATTAACTTCGATGTGAGCCATAAGTTCGACCAGCTTATGACGCAGCTGTTTTATTTTTAATGAAAGCAGACCTTCGACCTGCTTTAAAGCTATTTTAAAAGCGCGATCCGACTTAGCGCGAATTAAATCAATTACGGCTTCCGCCTGAGACAAATCAATACGTCCGTTTAAAAATGCGCGCTTCGTAAATTCACCTGGTTCAGCAAGCCGAATCCCATGGCTAAGCAATAAATCTAACACCTTTTTAACTGAAACCAGACCGCCATGACAACCAATCTCAACAATATCTTCCATTGTAAAAGAACGCGGTGCACGCATAATGGTAACCAATACTTCTTCAATATGCTCATTCGTTACCGAGTCTTTAATATGTCCATAGTGTACTGTATGTGTTAAAGCATCACTTAGCTTATTTTTTGCTGCCAAAATTTGCTCTACAACAACAATTGAATCTGGACCACTCACTCGAATAACCGAAATGCCTCCTTCGCCTACTGGCGTAGAGATGGCTGCAATAGTATCCGATAACATAATTTTAACACCTCATACAAAACATATTTCTAATCGAATAAACGTTTAGATTCCTCGTCGCCACTTTTTGAACAACTCGTTTAGAATTTAAAAAAACAATGACTCCGTTAAATTTCCATGAGTCATTGCATTCCATTACTTTAAAGCAATTACAACTCTACGATTTGGTTCTTCGCCTTTACTAACGGTCTTAACCAAAGGATGATCTTGTAATCGAAAATGAATAATTTTTCGTTCTAGGGGCGACATCGGCTCGAGTACAACTTCTTTCTTAAAACGAACAACACGTCCAGCGAGTCGGGTTGCTAACTCTTCTAACGTCTTTCTCCTTCTTTCGCGGAAGCTCTCTGCGTCTAGAACAACACGAAGGTGAGTTTTGGAAAAGCGATTGATCACAATATTCACAAGATATTGTAAAGAGTCTAGAGTTTGCCCTCTTCTTCCAATTAATATGCCCAAATCTGTACCAATCAAATTAAAGGTTATCCCTTCTTCACTGATCAGCCTTTCTATACGTACTTCCATTTTCATCGATTGGAATACATCCTGCAAAAAAAGAATCGCTTGTTCTATCGCATCAGGTATAATTTCGAGTTCTACTTTTGCTTCCTTAGATCCAATCAGTCCGAATAACCCTTTGGAACCTTGCTCAAGGACAGACAGCTTTACTCGATCTTCTGTTGTATTCAATTCGGCTAATCCACGCTTAACCGCTTCTGCAACTGTTCTTCCTGATACTACGATCTTTTTCATTTGGACTGGCCACCCTTATTTAGAGATCCACTTTTATTTTTAGATCCACCGTAAATAAAATAAGATTGTACAATAGTAAATGTATTGCTATAAACCCAGTATAGCGGTAATGCAGAAGCAAAACTCATCGACATCACGAATATTAGAACCGGGAAGATAAACATCAAAGCTTGCATTTGCGAGGTCATTTGCGTTGCCATTACTTTTTGCTGTAAAAAAGTTGTCAGTGCGGCAATGGCCGGTAAAATATATAAATGATCCTTTTCACCGAGATTGAGCCATAAAAATGTATGGTTATGAATTTCTTGATTGTGCATGATTGCTTGATATAAAGCAATCAATATTGGCATCTGTACCAATAATGGTAAACAACCTGCTAAAGGATTGACTCCATTTTGTTGAAAAAGTTTCATCGTTTCTTCTTGTTGCTTTTTTGCATCGTCTTTATATTTTTCTTTCATCTTTTTAATTTCCGGTTGTAAAGCTTGCATTTGCTTCGAGCTGCGATATTGTTTAATCGTCAATGGAAGAATTAAAAGACGTATAACTAAGGTAACAAATAAAATAGATAATCCATACTGATTCCACAAGTGCTGTGCTGACCAATCTAATACATCAGAAATAGGTAACACAATATATTTTGAAAAAACATTCGCGTTCTCGCGGTTAATCGGACCGTTTCCGCTTGTACACCCTGATAAAACAATCATAAGTAAAAACAAAGGCATTAATTTATAAAAACGACGAGTCATGAAATCCTCCTTAAAGTTTTCGCCAGAAAACTGGCTACGAAAGCGTATTCTTGGTTTTCGCCAGAAAACTGGCATCGAAAGCGTATTCTGAAGTTTTCCCTCAAAATAAGATTTGTAAGCCAGAGCTTGTTTAACAAGTTCTCAGCATAAAAATTACAAATTTACTTATGTTCAAATATATCATAAATCATAAGATAAAGAAAAGATTAAAGCTATTCTTTTCGCTTTTTATAAAGAGCAGCTTTTTTGAGTACATGAATCATACAACTCTCCATTTCTTGATAGTTTAAATCGACAACCGGTTTTCTGGCAATCAATATAAAATCAGCAGTTAATTGAATCGAATCCTTATTTAATCGAATCACTTCTTTCATAATCCGTCTCAATCGATTTCGCACTACTGCATTCCCTATTTTTTTGCTCACAGAAACGCCTAATCTAAAATAATCATGTTCTGGCTTGGCCAAATGATAGAGAACAAATTGTTGATTTGCAACCGATTTTCCGAAGCGGAAAACTTTATTAAAATCTTCCCTTTTAGCTAAACGATGTTGTTTATGCACCGCACACGCTCCATTTGATTCTGCTTTTTCAATCTGAAAAAAAAGACCACCGTCAAGTGGTCTCTGATTACGCAGATAATTTTTTTCTGCCTTTTAAACGACGAGCTTGTAAAACACGACGACCGTTTTTCGTACTCATCCGTTTGCGAAAACCATGATTCTTTTTACGTTTTCTTACATTAGGTCTAAATGTGGGTTCCATCTATATTTGCACCTCCCGATTTATTACAATCAAAAACACCTTTAACAATTAAATCATTTTCAACTTTAAAAGTCAACTAAAAAACAAGACCCGTGGATAATTTAAATGATTTGTCGAATTGTTAACAAAATATAAACAATATGTAGTATTGTGCACAGTATTTATACACAAGCTATTGAAAGTGTGGATAAAACCCATAAATACGTTGAAAACAAAACTTAATTTTGCTATATTTATATTGTTTTCTTTTGTGGATAGTCCCTAAATTATATAAGGTTATCAACAAACTGTGGATAAAATTGTTAACAAATCCCCGTTTACTATTATTAATCCAAAGTTATTATATTAATAATGTGTATAACTTGACAAATTACTTAATAATATGACAGACTTTATGGCTGCCGCCTCTTAATTGCTAAGAAGGAGTGAAACGTTTGTGGAAAGCCATATAAATGATTTGTGGCAACAAGTTTTAGCTGAAATTCAAACAAAATTAAGCAAGCCAAGCTTTGATACTTGGTTAAAATCAACCAAAGCCGTATCCTTTATTGATTCGAATCTAATCATTTGCGCTCCCACTAATTTTGCTAAAGAGTGGTTGGAAACCCGCTATGTTAAGATGATTACCTCTACTGTTTTTGAATGCTTGGGGAAACAAGTGGAAATTGAATTCGTCATCGAAGAAAATCTTCCGCAGTCTGGATCACAAGTGCAGCCTGCCCCTACTATTAAACAATCCGTAGTTCTTACTGAAGATTCATTTCCTAATATGATGAATCCCAAATATACTTTTGATAGCTTTGTCATTGGATCGGGTAATCGTTTTGCTCATGCAGCATCATTAGCTGTGGCTGAAGCCCCGGCAAAAGCATATAATCCACTTTTTTTGTATGGTGGTGTTGGTTTAGGAAAAACACATTTAATGCATGCCATCGGCCATTACGTATTGGAACATAATCCAAACACACGCGTCATGTACATTTCATCTGAGAAATTTACAAATGAATTTATTAATGCCATCCGTGATAACCGTGGGGAAAGCTTTCGTAATAAATATCGTAATATTGATATTCTACTAATAGATGATATTCAATTTCTTGCAGGAAAAGACGGAACCCAGGAAGAATTTTTTCATACTTTTAACGCTTTACATGAAGAACATAAACAAATTATTATATCCAGTGATCGTCAACCGAAAGAAATTCCAACGCTGGAAGAAAGATTACGTTCACGTTTTGAATGGGGATTAATAACGGATATTCAACCCCCTGATTTAGAAACGAGAATTGCTATATTACGAAAAAAAGCAAAAGCAGAAAACCTCGAAATTCCGAATGATGCCATGGGGTACATAGCAAACCAAATTGATACGAACATTCGAGAACTCGAAGGTGCATTGATCAGAGTTGTAGCTTATTCTTCCTTAGTCAACCAAGATATTACTGTACATTTAACAGCTGAAGCATTAAAAGATATTATTCCATCCAATCGTCCCAAAATAATATCAATGTTAGATATTCAGCAGCGCGTAGGAGAGTTTTTCGGCATGCGATTAGAGGATTTTAAAGCACGCAAACGCACAAAAGCAGTTGCGTTTCCAAGACAAGTCGCGATGTACTTGTCACGAGAACTGACCGATTATTCTTTGCCCAAAATTGGAGAAGCTTTTGGCGGACGCGATCATACAACCGTCATTCATGCACATGATAAAATTATGCTGCTGCTGAAACAAGACCAAGAACTACTCAAAATTATCCATAGTATTACCGAAAAAATTAAACATCCTAACTCTTGATAAACATCAAGCCTATGCACAAACTATTAACATGTGGATAGGCTTTGTTCATGCCGCTTTTACCCACATATCCACATATTCAGTGCCCCTACTACTATTACTAATAAATAATAAAGAATATAAGGAGTACAAAAAATGAAATTAATCATCTTAAAACATCAACTAAACGAAGCCATTCAACATGTTTCAAAAGCTATTTCTTCACGAACAACCATTCCCATCTTAAATGGCATAAAAATAGACGCTTCATCACAAGGTGTTACTTTAACAGCAAGCGATACAGATATATCTATTCAATGCTTTGTCCCTTTAGAAGAAAATAATTTGCAAATCATCCAAATCTTTCGTCCAGGCAGTGTTGTACTTCCAGCCAAATTCTTTATGGAGATTATTAAGAAATTACCTGTAGAAGAAATTGAAATTGAAACACAATCCAATTTTCAAACGATTATTCGCTCAGGATCTTCGGAAATTCAAATGGTTGGTTTAGATGCAGAAGAATATCCATTGCTTCCACGTATTGAACAAAATAAAATGATTACAATGGCCAGTGACTTGTTAAAATCAATGATTAAACAAACGGCCTTCGCTGTTTCAACTACGGAAACAACACCGATACTAACAGGAGTGTTATGGGGATTAGCAGATCAAAAGCTTAGATTAGTCGCTTGTGATCGACATCGGTTGGCAACAAGAGAAACGAATATGGAAACGAGCGAAGACCAACAATTTAATAATATTGTTATTTCCGGTAAAACCTTAAATGAATTGAATAAAATTTTGCCAGATCAAAATTCTTTAGTAGATATTGTCGTATCGGATAATCAAGTTTTGTTTAAAATGCAAAAAATATTATTTTATTCAAGAATTCTCGACGGTACCTATCCGGATACATCGAAATTGATTCCGCATAATTTTCAAACTGAATTGGTTGTGAATGCCAGAAAATTTACAGATGCGATTGATCGTGCCTATTTGTTATCAAGAGAAGATAAAACAAATATTGTTAAAATGATCATGCAAGAAGACAAAACTCTGGAAATTTCATCGAGTTCTTCTGAGTTAGGTAAAGTAACTGAAATGATTGAAACAGATCAAATAACAGGTGAACTTTTAAAAATTTCTTTTAATTCCAAATATATGTTAGAAGCATTAAAGGTTTTGGATAGTGAATTTATTCGCTTAGGTTTTACAGGTGCAATGAGTCCAATTATTATTAAACCGGAAGATGGAATGAATATATTGCAATTAATTTTGCCTTATCGTACAACGAACTAAGGAGATGAATCAGGATGATTGAGATAGAAATTAAAACGGAATATATCGCCTTAGGCCAATTTTTAAAATTAGCGGACTGTATCTCAACAGGAGGACAAGCGAAAAGTTTTTTACAAGAAACGACGATTCGGGTCAATGGAGAATTAGAAAATAGACGCGGGAAAAAGCTGCGGAATAATGATATTGTGGAAGTGGATGGTTTTGGTCCATTTAAAGTGGTACAAAATTAATGCTGCTCAAAAAGCTTTCGTTGGAGAACTATCGAAATATCGAAAAATTTGAATTAACTCTGCATCCCAATATCAATATTTTTGTGGGACCGAATGCACAAGGAAAAACAAATTTGTTGGAAGCTATTTTCGTATTGGCTTTAACTAAATCTCATCGTACAAATCAAGAAAAAGAATTAATCCGCTGGAATGAAACAACGGCCTATCTGCATGGAGAGGTTGAAAAAAAATATGGTACCCATCAATTACATTTAATGATTTCACAGCAAGGTAAGAAAGCAAAAATAAACGGGCTTGAACAAAGAAAGCTAAGTCAGTTCATCGGTTCGATGAATGTAGTGCTTTTTGCACCTGAGGATCTGGAAATTGTAAAAGGAACACCTGGTATCAGAAGACGATTCTTAGATATGGAAATAGGCCAAGTTTATCCGAGCTACCTGCATGACATTATGCGCTATCAAAAAATTTTAGTGCAGCGTAATAATTATTTAAAACAAATGCTGCAGCAAAGAAGCGCTAATCATGAAATGCTGCAGGTATGGAATGAGCAATTAGTTGAATATGGTGTTAAAATTATAAAAAAACGTCAAAGCTTTATAAAAAAGCTGCAAATATGGGCGGAGCGCATTCATTCTGGGATAACAAATCATCGAGAGCAAATGACGATAAAATATGAACCTTCGTTTGATTTACAAGGGTCGGAAGATGAAACTGTTTTATTTGAACAGTTTATGTTAAAGTTAACACAGATAAAGGAACAGGAAATGAGGCGTGGTGTAACGCTAATTGGACCTCATCGCGATGATATGCTTTTTTTTATAAATCATAAAGAAGTACAAATGTATGGTTCACAAGGACAGCAAAGAACGACGGCTTTGTCATTAAAATTAGCTGAACTTGAGTTGATCAATGAAGAAGTGGGAGAATATCCAATCCTGCTGCTTGATGATGTTCTTTCAGAGCTCGATACGTATAGACAAACACAATTAATCGAAACTTTTCAAAACAAAGTTCAAACATTTATTACGACAACAAGTATTGAAAGTGTGAACTTAACTAAGTTAAGTGATGCGGCAATATTTGAAGTTAGAAATGGCGGTATTCAACAGTAAAGGGCGGATATCATGTTTATTCATTTAGGTGGAGAAAAGATTATACGTGCAACAGAATTAATCGCTATTTTTGATTTATCGATGGAAAAGACTTCAAAAATTTCAAAACAATTTATAAGTCATGCAGAAAAAGAAAAAAAAATTGAGACGATTGGTGAAGAAGATAGTAAATCATTGGTTGTCACAATCAATAAAGTTTATTATTCCCCTATTTCGTCTCATACTTTGAAAAAAAGAGCGAATCAACTGTGGATGAATTGAATGAAACTGTTTTGAAATCATAAAAGTAGGTGAACGATTCAATGTCAGCAAAGGAAACGTATGACGAAAATCAGATTCAAGTTCTCGAAGGTCTTGAGGCGGTAAGAAAGCGTCCAGGAATGTATATAGGATCAACTAGCTCAAGAGGATTACACCATTTAGTATGGGAAGTCGTGGACAATAGTATTGATGAGGCTCTTGCTGGTTATTGTTCGCAAATTGATGTAGTTATACATGGCAACAATAGTGTAAGCGTAACCGATAATGGTCGCGGAATTCCTGTTGGCGAACAAGCCAAATTGAAAAGACCGGCATTAGAGGTTGTTTTGACTGTTCTTCACGCTGGTGGTAAATTTGGCGGCGACGAATCTGGTTACAAAGTTTCTGGTGGTTTACATGGTGTTGGGGTTTCTGTTGTTAATGCGCTTTCCTCATTGTTGATTGTAACAGTTAAGCGGGAAGGAAAAATACATCAACAGGAATACCGAAAAGGTGCTCCTCAGTATGATTTAAAGGTGATTGGAGAAAGCGAAGAAACGGGAACTAAAATTACATTTACTCCCGATACGGAGATTTTTACGGAAACAATTGAGTATGATTATGATATTCTCCAATCTCGACTTAGAGAATTGGCTTTTTTAAACAAAGGCATTGAAATTAATTTATTGGATGAACGAACAGAGCAATCACAAACCTACTGCTATGAAGGTGGAATTGTTTCATTTGTTGAATATTTGAACCGTAATCGTGAAACTCTGCATGAAAAACCGATATTTACAGAAGGCAGCAAAGATAATATTCAAGTTGAGGTTGCTTTACAATACAATGACAGTTATTCAGAAAATATTTATTCTTTTGCGAATAATATTAATACGCATGAGGGCGGAACGCATGAATCTGGGTTTAAAAGTGCGCTCACCCGAATTTTGAATGACTATGCGCGCAAAACGAATGCGCTTAAAGACAGCGATTCTAATTTTTCCGGAGATGATGTACGTGAAGGGTTAACTGCGATTATTTCTGTAAAAATACCAGAACCGCAATTTGAAGGGCAAACAAAGACCAAGTTAGGCAACAGTGAAGTAAGAGGTATTGTTGAATCTTTGTTTGCGGAAAAGCTGCAAGAATTTTTAAATGAAAATCCTGCAGTCGCTAAAAAATTAGTGGAAAAAGGTATGATGGCGGCGCGTGCCAGAGAAGCAGCCCGTAAGGCGCGTGAGTTGACTCGGCGTAAAAGCGCGTTGGATGTAGGATCATTACCTGGGAAATTAGCAGATTGTTCATCCAAGGATGCTTCCATTAGCGAACTATATATTGTCGAAGGTGACTCAGCAGGGGGTTCGGCCAAACAAGGCAGAGATCGTCATTTTCAGGCAATCCTTCCGTTACGTGGTAAAATCCTAAATGTGGAAAAAGCGAGATTGGATAAAATTTTATCTAACACGGAAATTCGCTCGATGATCACAGCGTTAGGCACAGGTATTGCTGAAGATTTTGATATTGCGAAAGCGCGTTACCATAAAATAATTATTATGACGGATGCCGACGTGGATGGTGCACATATTCGTACGTTGATGCTGACGTTCTTTTATCGTTACATGAAAAATTTATTTGAAATGGGTTATATCTATATTGCACAGCCGCCGCTTTATAAATTGGAGCGAAATAAAACGATTCGTTACGCCTATAATGATAAGCAACGAGAGCTGATCATGCAGGAATTTGGCGAAGGTGCTAAAGTGAATACCCAACGCTATAAAGGTTTGGGCGAAATGAATGCTACGCAGCTATGGGAAACAACAATGGATCCAGAAAGCCGGACCTTATTGCAGGTCAATATTCGTGATGCGATTGAGGCAGATGAAATGTTTGATACACTTATGGGTGATAATGTTGAACCGCGTAGAGATTTTATTGAAAAACATGCGAAATATGTGAAAAACTTAGATATTTAAACCAAGCTTAATCTTACGACGCAAGCTTGCTAAGGCAAGCTCTCAGGAGGTAAAAAAGTGGCTGAAGAAATCCGTTCGCAGGTTATAGAAAGAGATGTCGGCACAGAAATGCGCGAATCTTTTATGGATTATGCAATGAGTATTATCGTTAGCCGTGCGTTACCTGATGTTAGAGACGGGTTGAAGCCGGTTCATCGGAGAATTTTATTCGCCATGTCTGAATTAGGCATGACTTCGGATAAACCCTATAAAAAATCAGCAAGAATCGTTGGTGAAGTAATAGGTAAATATCATCCACATGGAGATTCTTCTGTTTATGAAGCCATGGTACGGATGGCACAGGACTTTTCCTTGCGTTACATGCTTGTCGATGGCCATGGTAATTTTGGTTCCATTGATGGTGATATGGCTGCAGCCATGCGTTATACAGAAGCACGTCTTTCCAAAATCGCAATGGAATTGTTGCGGGATATTAACAAAGAAACGATTGATTTTATTCCAAATTATGATGGGGAAGAGCATGAGCCCGTTGTCATGCCGTCGCGTTATCCCAATTTACTAGTCAATGGCGTTTCTGGAATTGCTGTGGGGATGGCGACCAATATTCCTCCGCATAATTTAGGAGAAGTCATCGAAGGCTTGCAAGAAATGATAAAGTTTCCTGAAATTACGCCATTAGAGTTAATGCAATATATCAAAGGGCCGGATTTTCCAACCGGAGGCTTTATTTTAGGAAGAGAAGGTATAAAAAGAGCTTATGCAACTGGCAGAGGTTCTGTGACGATGCGCGCTCGCGCAATAATCGAAGAAAATAACGGTAAGGCGCGAATTATTGTTAGTGAATTGCCATTTCAGGTAAATAAATCTCGTTTAATCATCAATATTGCCGATTTGGTTCGTGAAAAAAAAATCGATGGTATTACAGATTTACGTGACGAGTCAGATCGTAATGGAATGCGGATTGTTATCGAGCTTCGCAGGGATGTAAATCCAAGTGTTGTTTTAAATAATTTATATAAGCAAACCGCTCTGCAGACGAACTTTGGTATTAACATGCTGGCGATCGTGAATAAGGAGCCCAAAATTTTAAATTTAAAAGATGTGCTTTATCATTATTTACAGCATCAAAAAGAAGTCATTCGTCGACGTACTGAGTTTGAATTGCGCAAAGCGGAAGCGAGAGCTCATATCCTTGAAGGATTACGCATTGCTTTGGATCATTTGGACCGTGTCATAGCGTTGATCCGAGCTTCGCAAACAGCCGATGAAGCTAGAGAAGGATTAATGGCTCAATTTAATTTGAGTCATGACCAAGCTCAAGCCATTCTCGATATGCGTCTGCAACGTTTAACTGGTTTAGAACGCGATAAGATCGAAGCAGAATATGCAGAGCTGGTGAAAAGAATTGCGGAATATCGAGCTATTTTAGCCGATGAAAGTCTTATCCTTTCCATCATTAGCGAAGAATTGGATGAAATTAAAAATAAATTCAGCGATGAACGTCGTTCGGAAATTACGATTGGTGAAGAAAGCATCGAAGATGAAGATTTAATTCCTCGCGAAGATGTTATCATTACGATCACGCACACGGGGTACATTAAGCGTCTTCCTGTCACAACCTATCGCAGTCAAAAACGCGGCGGTAGAGGTGTTATAGGTATGGATACAAAAGATCACGACTTTGTCGAGCATCTTTTTGTAACGAATACGCATCATTATCTTTTATTCTTCACAAATAAAGGCAAGGTCTATAAATTAAAAGCGTACGAAATCCCGGATTTAAATAGAACGGCCAGAGGAACACCGATTATTAATTTAATTCAAATCGAGCAGGGCGAAACGATTAATGCTGTTATACCCGTAGAAAGCTTTGAATCGGAGCAATATTTATTCTTTGCGACAAAGAAAGGGATTATCAAAAAAACACCTTTGAACGATTATGGAAACATTCGTAAAGGTGGATTAATCGCCATTACACTTCGCGAAGATGATGATTTGATTGGTGTTAAGCTTACGGATGGCAATCAAGCTATTGTAATGGGTACAAAGCTTGGGATGTCAATTCATTTCCCAGAGCATGATGTTCGGTCCATGGGCCGTTCGGCAACTGGGGTTAGGGGCATTCGTATTTCTAATAACGATGATGTTATTGATATGGATATCGTGAATGAGGATGACAGCGTGTTAATTGTCACATCTAAGGGCTTTGGCAAGCGGACACCGATGTCGGAATACAGAATCCAGACTCGGGGCGGTAAGGGAATTAAAACATTAAATGTAACCGCGAAGAATGGTAATGTCGTCGGACTGAAAGTTGTTAAAGAAGACGAGGATCTAATGATCATTACTGCTTTGGGAACAATCATTCGCACAGATATGTCAGGCATATCGTCTATGGGCAGAAATACACAAGGGGTACGTTTAATTAATATTAAAGAAGACGATGAAGTAGCAACATTGTCCCGCGTTGAAAAAAGTGAAGAAATCGCGGATCCTTTAGAAGACGAAGAACTGAATGATTAAAAGCTGTAAATTATTATTGGACAGGGCTTTCAAGCCCTTCCTTTTTGTTTTACAATAAAGTTAAGAATATTATAGTAGGGCGAGGGACCTTTTATGGGCGTAATTTCTGTACCGGTTGCACAGCTTAAAACAGGTGAACAAATATGTGAAAATGTGCTTACTAAAAAAGGCAATCTGCTTTTTGAAAAAGGTAGGTTTGTTACTTCAAGAGAAATTGAAATTTTACGTTCTTTTTTTGTTGCGCATGTTTCGATCGAATCTAAAAACGAAGCGGAGACTACAGAAGAAACAGTTCAATCCACGAACGAGGAAAGTAGTATCACGGAGACTCCATTTTATGAAAAATATGAGGCCATGTTTAAGCTGATCAAACAGGTATTTACCTTAGCTCGAAACGGACAAACTCCTCCAGTATTAGAAATTCGTACGCAATTGGAGTTGTTGCTCCAACAGATTGACCAATATAACATCCTGACTTTTTCGCCAAAAAACATGCGGATGAATGAATATTTAATTCATCATAGTATTATGGTTTCTTTAACGTCTTACCAATTGGCTAAATGGCATAATTTCCAACAAAAAGATTGGATGCCGATTGCGTTAGCAGGTTTGCTTCATGATATTGGAAATACGAAATTAGATACTACTATTTTTGAAAAAACAACTAAACTAACTCCAGCAGATATAGAGGAAATAAGAAAACATACCGTAATCGGCTATCAGATTATTAAAAATATGCCGGCAATTAATGAAGGAGTTAAACTAGCCGCACTTCAGCATCATGAAAGAGAAGATGGTTCCGGATATCCTTTAGCGCTTAAGGGAGACAAGATTCATATTTATTCTAAGGTTTTGGCTATTGCGGATATATTTCATGCCATGACCAATGAAAGACAATATAGAAAGGTAACTTCTCCTTATTTGGTACTGGAAGATTTGCTTAAAGAATCGTTTGGTAAACTTGACCCCGCATTGGTTCAAACTTTCATTAATCGAATTACTTCCCTTCATAATGGTACTCTCGTCCGGTTGAATGATAATCGCATTGGAGAAATTGTTTTCTCAGACCGAGCCTATCCAACAAGACCATGGATTAGTATAAATGGAGTCATCGTAAATTTAATGGTGGAAAGAAGTCTGTTTATTCAAGAGGTTATTGCAAAATTAAATTGATTTTGTGACGGATCATTTTAGTATACAAGGATAAAGGGCTTCGCCGTACTGCAAAGGTTGCTTTAGCAAACTTACTTCGGAAGCATTCACTAATGACGAGTCGCGTTTATCAAAGAAATATAAGATCCATATAAGTGACGAAAACTTACACTTGCTTAGAATTTGAAAAATAACTTAACTTTAAACTTGACTTTGGTCTTCGACCTGTGATAAATTATCTCTTGCCGCTCAATACGGGTTGCCTTGAAAAAGGCACGAAGCTATGCTGCAAATGGCACGGATCGATCTAAGCAAGCGCATCGATTC
>JAQBPR010000123.1 GCA_028287395.1 Bacilli bacterium | reverse complement strand
ATTATAATTTTTTCGATTGGAGGAAACGATGGAACTATTTGATTATTTGCAAACGATTCGTAAAAGAATTTGGTTGATTGTATTGCTTATCGTATTTTCATGTACAGCTTCGGGAATTTTATTCGCGCAGTCAAACCACCCCCAATATCAAGCCCTAAGTAAAATTGTCGTAAATAAGACGAATGCAGCAGACGGTAAGCTTGGGGTCGATCCCAGCTCTGTCAGCGCTAACATCATGTTGGTGAACACCTATAAGCAATTGATTACTTCCGAACCGATTTTACAAGATGTATTAGCGCAAAACACGCAGCTTCATTTGTCTATAGGTCAATTAGAAAAGCTGATCAAAGTAAGTTCAATCGTAAGCAGTCAAGTCGTAACTATAACAGTTAAAGATAAATCTTATGAACGTGCGGCGAGAATCGCTAATACGGTAGCTCGGGTTTTCAAAGACGATTTACTTAAAATTATGAATATGGACAACATTACTATCCTCAGTGAAGCTTCACCCAATGCAACCACCGAACCGATTCAAACGAGCTTCTGGTTAGTGTTGATCGTTAGCTTTATCGTGTCTGCTGCCGCTTCTATTCTTCTTGCATTCCTTGTTGATTATTTTGATCGAACGCTCTATTCAGAAGAAGATGTGGAGAGAGTTTTAGGTCTCTATCCGCTGGTTACGATTTCTCGGATGAAGCAAAAAACAATTAGGTCTGTTAGATCTCACGCAGCCACTAAAAAAGTAGGTGAGCCGAAGCATGTCAACCTCAGTCAATAATCACATTCTAATGATTCCTCAAGACCCAATGTCGGCGATATCGGATAAATATCGCACCTTGCGTAATAAGATTGAACACCCTTTTGATGATACCCGAAATCAAGTTATTCTCATCACTTCAGCACAGCCGATGGAAGGAAAAACAACAACAGCGATCAATTTGGCCGTTGCTTACGCCCAAGCAGAGAAGAAAGTGCTATTAATAGATGGCAATTTGCATGAACCTGCGCTTCATCTATTCTTTTCGCTCCCTAATCATTATGGCTTGACGAATGTTTTATCCAAGCAATACAAGCTGGAAGAAGCGGTAAAAGAAAGCGGTTTTCGCAACATTACATTACTTCCATCGGGTCCTTTCCCAACGAATAGTACAGACCCGCTTGCATCTCCAAATACAGCTGCAATGATCAGTGCAGCAAAGCTGCAGTATGATGTTGTGCTAATCGATTCTCCTGCGTTGCTTGCGGTAACTGCTGCATCTCAGTGGGCCGCATTGAGTGATGGAGTACTGCTGGTGATTCGTTCAGGAAATACCAAGCGGGAGCATGTCTTCCAATCCAAACGGCTTTTGGATCAATTGCAGGCTAAATTTATTGGCAGTGTATTAAACGATTCCAAGGTAAACCGCAAGGAAAGCTATGACCATTATGCCGCTATTCGACGCGCTTAAAAGCATCGGAAAAAATGGGAAGTATTTAAGGCATGAGGAGGAAAAGAAAAACCATGGAGATGAATGCAAAAGTAATTCGGATTAAAAACACGTATGTCAAGGATAAGTACACGGTAAATTATTCGATTTACTATGGCTTGGATGTCAAAAAATTTTTCACGGGAGAACCGTTTTTTTCGCAATATACGCTTGAAATTACCGATGTTCCCCAAAGTATTTTAAACATCCCCTTGCTTGCTAGCTTAATGCCAGTCGCTTGGGCTGCAGGAGCGGACGTTTATGTGCAGGAACTCGACAAACAATATTACGAAAGCTTACTGACCTTAAAAGCTGAGTTTTCTGCGATGTATCCTAAGATGAACCTGTCGGGAACGCTTCATGTTGCACGACTCGTTGATAATCAAAAAGTTAATGTAGTGACACGCTCGGCAATATTCTTTACTTCAGGTGTGGATTCCATGGCTACATTTATTCGTAAAAAACAGGAAAATCCGTATTTCATTACGATCTGGGGCGCGGATGTATTCTGCAATCAAAAGGAGTTTTGGCGGGAAGTTACGGTGGAAACCGAGCAATTTGGGCGCAAGCATGGCATCGAAAGTTTGTTTATTAAATCGAGCCTCCGTAGTTTTTTAAACGAGCATGTGATTGGTTATTATTTTGGGCGTTTTTTAATTGACTGGTGGGTTGGAGTGCAGCATGCAATGGGTATGGTTGGTTTGTGTGCACCAATCGCCTATTTGAAGCATATTCAACAAATTTATATTCCTTCCTCATTCCCGGTTGAGCATTCGAAAATCGAACAGCATGGATCAAGTCGTCGTTTGGACAACCAGATCAAATGGAGCGGGACGGAAGTGAAGTTGGAAGCGTTAGAGCTATGGAGACAGGAAAAAGTGAAGCTGATTGCTGAATATATTCGTCATGAAGATCCTGAGCTGCAGTTGAGAGTTTGCTGGAATAATCCTGTATACGGCAACTGCAGCCAGTGTGAAAAATGTGCGCGTACGATCGTCGCTTTAATCACGGAAGGTATTGACCCTAACCATCATGGGTTTAAGGCTACTCCGCAATCAATTGATGATTTTCGCAATTCTATATTGAAGCTGTGGTTAAACAATACCGGTTATATTTTTGTGGAATGGGATAAGATCAAACAGCGAAGTTTACAGCAAATCGAGCAAATGGATAGGCAATATGCTCCGTTTTTCCATTGGCTTCACCAAATAGAATTGAAAAAAAGAAATAGTCCGTTGCGTTTCTTTGCTCTGCAGCTCCCCTCATCATGGTTTATTTTCTTCAGGAAAATATGGTTTTCTCAACCTCAAAACGAAGCAGCATCAGAACAAGCCAAACTTACGTAGGTATAACATTTAAAATTGAGCTTTGCTATTAAGGGGTAATTAGCGTTTTATGCTGGAGGCTTCTTAATACGAATAAATAGAAGTAGTCATGCTGCTTGGAGTTTTTAAATTGCTCGAAATCTTCCTTAGACTTATTATCGAAAATGCGCGTAATATCCTGCTTATCTTTGACATAAATGGCCTGTTCTTCTTCGTTGTAACCTATCGAATTGAATTCCTTTGATTTTATTGCGATCATTATCATCGCTTCACCTCCCTGTATAATTAAAGACAATCGAAGTACAGAGTTAGTTACACAAAATTTATTTTTATTTTAAGCAAACCGATGGATGGGGTATGTCGTTAACTTAAGCTGAAATGAAAATGAAGGAGGAGAATAACTTTATGCGTAATTTTAAAAAAATCATTGTATCTTCAGTAATGCTTTTCGCTGTTATCATGGCACTGACTGTATTGTCGGCTATGGCAGACGGAGAGGCAAGTGTCAAATCGGAAGCACAAGTTGTCGGAGACCTTGGTATTTTAGTGGGAGACGGTAACGGGCTTACAGCGGAATATTTAAACAAGCCCACGACGAGAATCCAGGCAGCTATTATGTTTTTGAGATTAAAAGGTTTAGAAGCGGAAGCAATGGCTTTCCAAGGAACGGAAAATTTCAAAGATGCCAATCTCGTTTGGGCAGGGGGTCAACCCATCCTTGCTTACCTAAAAGCGAATCCTGTCTTAGGCTGGGTAGGAGCAGGCGACGGTAATTTTGATCCATTATCGAGCATTTCGGCTCAACAATATTACAAAGTTTTGCTGGAAGCGCTTGGTTTTATGCAGGGTATGGATTTTGAATACGCGAATGTAATCCCTTTTGCCGAAAAGAACGGATTGTCCAAAGTAGCCGGCGTTCAAGCATTTAAAAACGCGAATATCGCTACAGCAACCATCGAAGCATTAAAAGCAAAAGTAAATGGCGGCGACAAAACATTAGCTGTTCAGCTTTCAGATGATCAAAAAATCGATGCAACAAAATTGGGTGCGCTGCAATACACAGCTCTAAATTTGCAGCAAAGCGCTGCACTTGGTAATTACCTTGCCGATTCCAATGGAATGACCTTATATTTATTTACGAAGGATACTGCCGACGTGAATTCCTGCACGGATAAATGCCTAGCTGCTTGGCCTATCTACTATGCCGAAAATCTAATCGTGCCAGCGGGATTAAACGCGGAAGATTTTAGTTCTTTCAAACGTACGGACGGAAAAGAACAGTCTACATATAAAGGATGGCCATTATACTATTACGTCAAGGATACAAAAGCTGGAGATACGACAGGTCAAAATGTAGGTAAAGTATGGTTTGTGCTTGACCCGGCTAAAGTCACTGTTCGCGGTGAAGCGACGCCAGCTGTAAAGCCTGCGGAAAATCAAGCTCCCAAAACCTACAGCATCGATATGCAAAACTTCAAATTTTCACAAGCAGAATTGACCGTCGAAGTCGGGTCGACTGTAACTTGGACGAATAAAGACAGCGTTAAACATAATGCGGTTGCCGTAGATGGTTCGTTCTCTTTACCGTTATTAGCAAACGGCGAATCGGGTTCTTTCACTTTTACTAAGCCAGGCGTGTATGATTATTATTGCGAACCGCATAAATCATTTATGAAGGCCACAATCATTGTGAAATAGTCAGCTTTAGAAAAATTTGCGTTCACCCTATCTGTGTGAAGTACCCATAAGTCCGAACGATATAGGTGGTCTACCTATACAGCTGAAATTTTCAGCGTCGTTCGGGCTTTTCGTTTATAATAGTTGAAAGAAGGATTGAACACGAATGCATTTCGCAACGTTAACTATTATAAGAGGTCGTTATTCGACTTGGGGAGTGCCACAATATGCGAACTCGCACGGATGGGGAACTAATGCGGCTGGTCATGAGCAACCAGCGTGCCGCATTGGAGGAGCTTTACGACAGATATGTGAAGCTGGTCTATTCGTTTGCCATGAAATCATTACGGGAAGAGCATGCAGCGAGAGAAATTGTACAGCTGGTCTTTACCCGCCTTTGGACAACGGAAAAAGGATTTGATGCCAATAAAGGGCAGTTTGTAAACTGGATCATTACAATCACACGCAACATTACAATTGATTATCAGCGTAAACTGCGCAGACAGGATGCTGCAATTCATATGGGACCGCAAGAATGGGATCTTGTCCCCGTCTCCGATGAATTTGATCCGGAATTGGCGGTATCGCGTAAATGGATAGGCGAACAAATTCGCCAAGCTTACCGTTATTTATCGGAAAGTCAGGTTCGTTTGATCGAGATGTTTTATTGGGAAGGTTATTCTCTAAGTGAAATTGCCGATAAGGCGAATGAACCTTTAGGAACCATTAAAAGCCGCCTGCACCAATGCTTGAAAATTTTACGCAAACACCTATTATCGCTAAGGGAGGAATGACGAATGCAGGTGCATGAAACAGGGGAATGCAACAACTTGATAAGCTACCTGACCAACGAAAGCTCAGTGCCGGAACGTACAGCTTTTGAACGGCATCTGCAGTCTTGTTCCTTGTGCAGGGAAGAATTGCGTGAACTGCGCTTAGTATGGGATGCGCTGCCTTATCAACTGGAAGAAGTGGAAGTCCCGCTCGATTTAAAAGCAGAAGTGATGCAAGCTATTCCATTCAAGCCAAGACGAATTCGTTCGTTCTCATGGATCTATAAATTGGCTGCTGCAGTCATCATTGGTATCGTCATTGGGGCATTTTGGAACAATGTCATAATGAAGAGAACGAATGATTTAGCGGGAGCGCCGTTGAATCAACCCGCAGAAGTGATTAAGTGGTTTGGACTAAAGACAGCGGATAGTTCCATGCCATTAGCACATGGGGATGCATGGATACTTCAGCATGGTAAAACCAACAAAATTGTTGTTGATTTAAAAGGTTTAGCAGAAACTCAAGGAGATCAAGCGTATCAAGTTTGGTTGATCCGTAAAGGGAATGATAAACGATATAACTGCGGTACCTTACATGTTGACGTCAAAGGAAACGGCTTGCTTACGTATGATATTAGCGCGAAGTATTTGGGCTTTGACGCCATTGGAGTGACACTGGAATCAGATCCGAATGGTTCTCAGCCAAGAGGGAAAAAAGTATTGGGCTCCTAATTTCAAGCGATCATAGAATAATTAATATTTAACCAAAATAATGCTACAGATTCACAAAGAATTCCTTTGATTTTATAATAAAATTATATATATCGTTAATTGAAGGAGGACGCATCATGAGTGAGGACAAAATGCAATTTGAAATTTTTCGCGATCCGTTTCGAATGCTGCTGCAGTTAATTGAATTAGTATGTGAAACGCAAGGTTTACCAAATGAATGGACTGAGATTCCGGCTTATGAGAACAATACCTTCGTGCTAAATCCGAATAAGGCACCTGGTCAGGGAAATCGCCCTAATTTTATATTTAAAAAAGATCAAACCGAAATTAGCTGGTACCAAACATTAGGTAGAGATATCAGTTGTACTAAAGATTTATCGCGAAGCGAATATAATAAAATGTTCGTCGAATGTATGGCAAGCTTGTATAATTTATAAATGGCATTGCTTCAGTCCCTTTGAAAAAAGGGGTTTTTTTAAATTCTCAGAAAGTATAAGTTTTCGTTCACTTATACTGACATGTGAACGAAAAATCCATCGCTAACTTTCTAAAAGTCCACCCGCAGGGTGATTTTGTTCTTGGATCATTATATAAAATATCATTGACATAATTCATCTGAGAAATCACAATAAATAAGGCAGAGTAAAACAAAAAAAGGTGATGAAACATGACTCAAACATTAGTAGAACAGCTGGCTAAGGAAAAACTAATTTCGATTATTCGGGGAATACCGAGTCAAGCTGTGGATGCAACGTCGCAAGCGTTGGCGGATGGAGGTATTATATTTCTAGAAGTGACGTTGAATACTGAGGGTGCTTTAGATATAATTGAACGGATTAAAAACACACATGGAAAAAGGATGCGAATCGGTGCGGGAACCGTGCTTAATTTGGCAATGGCCAAAGAGGCTGCCTCTGTGGGTGCGGAATATTTTCTGACACCAAATCTAAATGAAGAAGTAATTCACTACGGTTTAGAACAGGGAATCGAAGTGTGGTCAGGTGCGATGACACCTACTGAAATAGTACGCGCTCACGAAGCGGGGGCCAGCGCTGTAAAAATATTTCCTCTAGGCACACTAGGTATTAGTTATTTGAGGGAAATCCGTGCACCGTTGAATCATATTCCGATGATTGCAACCGGCGGTGTAGATTTGCACAATATAGATGATTTTTTAAATGCAGGTGCGATGGCTGTTGGACTTGGCAGTAAATTGGTGGATCAAAAAGCGATACAGCAAGGCGATTATGCGCTAATTGAGCAAAACGCGCGTGCCTTTGTAGATAAAATAAGAGGGGTCGTTAAAATATGAAAAAGTTAAAAGTAGCTGTGATTGGAGCGGGTTCAATTTCTGATTCGCATTTAGCAGCTTATGCAGCCCATCCTGAAGTAGAGATTTACGCGATTGTAGATATGAATGCAGCGCGTGCACAGGCAGCAGCAGAGAGGCATGGGGCAACCAAAACATTTAGCGATTATCGCGATATGCTAGCTGATCCTGAAGTAGAAGCAGTGAGCATCTGCACATGGAACAATACGCATGCGGAGCTTAGCATAGCTGCGCTGGAAGCAGGCAAGCATGTCTTATGCGAGAAGCCGCTGTGTACCAATATGGAGCAGGCGAATCGTGTTGAAGAAGCTGTGAGACGAACAGGGAAGAAATTACAGGTAGGTTTTTTACGTCGTTTTGGTTCGAATACGCAAGTGCTGCGAAGATTTATTGAAGCGGGAGAATTGGGTGAGGTATATTACGCGAAGGCCTCCTATTTACGTCGATTAGGCAATCCAGGCGGTTGGTTTGCGGACCGAGATCGTTCAGGCGGGGGTCCATTGTTTGACATTGGTATTCATGTCATCGATTTATGCTGGTATTTAATGGGGCGTCCAAAGGTAAAATCAGTGAGCGGTAACACCTATAAAAAGCTTGGTAACCGTTCACACATTGAGAATTTGAGTTTTTATAAGGCGGCAGATTATGATGCATCCCTGAATAACGTGGAGGATATGGCTAACGCATTAATCCGTTTTGAGAACGGGGCTTCATTGCTGGTAGATGTAAGTTTCACGCTGCATGCCCAGAAAGACGAGTTTGCTGTCAAAATTTTTGGTGATAAGGGCGGCGCTGAAATTGAACCGGATTTTTGTATTGTAAGCGAAAAACATAATACCATTTTAAATATTACACCACAAATGGATCATCCTACGTTTGATTTTACGGAAGGCTTTCGCAATGAAATCTTTCATTTTGTAGATTACTGTCTAGGAAGGACGGAAACGATTAGTCCTGTAGAGGATGGCGTTGAATTAACCAAGATTTTATGCGGTATTTATGAGTCCAGTGAAAAAGGCGTGGAAATCCACTTTTAATTTAAGTTAGCTGCATTTTGTAGACGATGAACAATTTCTATATAATCCTCTGGCGAAATTCCATGTGTTAATTCTTCTTCCAGTTCCCCTAATTCGGGAACTGGAGCACCTTCAGGAAATCCTACCACAACTTTAAGCGGCTTTCCATCTTCAGGATGTGATCCTTTCCAAATAAGTGAAATATCCCTATAATCTTGTTCACTGAAAGTATACAATACCCGATGGACACCCTGTTCTTCATATTTACAAGCCGTTTCGAAAGCGCGATTGTCCAGATTAGGAATAGGACTTAATCGAGTCATATCGACTCCAGTCGCGATTTCCAATGCTTTGGCATAGGCAAGTACATGTACACCTCCACGAACGATTAAGTAACCTGCCAGTTCACGAGCTGCAGGATGTTCGGTCATTTCATAGAAGCGTATTTTATGCGTTCGCGCCCCGCATTCGAGGAAGAAATTGTGTAATAAATCGAGGATTAAGTTGCCGCTATTAAATACATATTCTCCGCTAAGAGCTTTTCCCATCGGTTCTCCCAAGTGTGCAATATTCGGAATATCCGCTAAGGTCGCTCCCGATAAACAGAGATCGGTTGTATGCGCTATTAATTCTACATGACTTAATTCCTCAGCAGTGATACTTAAGATCAAATCGTAGAAGGGTTTGAATTTTTTTTTACCGCGGAAGTTGAAGGATTGAAACATCGCATTATTTAATAATGACATTTCTCCGAATCGACCACATAATAATGTTTGCACGGCAGCTGCTGCATTAACATCGGCATAAGGTGATTTAGGAAGCTCGATAGCTAGTTTATTCATCCGTTTGAACAAAAAAATTCCCCCAAAGGCTAGATTCAAATGATCACTCTTATCACCCTATGAAGGACAGCTTGTTTTATATGCGGTTTGTTTTGCGAATATTTAAATTAAAAATTCCTTCGCCTTATTTAACGCAGCAATTAACTCATTAATCTCTTCCTTAGATTGTATATGAACAGTGACATATCTAGGTACAGCGCCTCCGCTAGAGGTTTCAAGCATTAAATGTTTCTCCGTATCGACGATAAGCTCCAGTTGATCTTTTTGCAATATTCGTTCCCAAGTCATTGAATCACTCCTCATTTGGATTACTGGCAGACAGTTCATTCAACAGAAATTTTTGTCGTAGCGAAGAAATTAAAGATGGCAAAATGCGCTGCGCCTAAGGCAGTCGAGTGAGCACCCAATGCAGAAAACTGGATGCGCAATTCCCGACGTGAATAGGGGAAGGAACGCTGATCAATCACCTGCTGGATCGGCTTCAACAGCCATTTCTTCGCGGCAGTAAGTTGGCTTCCAACAATAATTAATTCAGGATTAAATGTATTCATTATATTCAGAATGCCCATGCCCATATACTGGCCTAATTGTGCGAATAACTGAATCACCTCTAAATTGCCCTCATCTGCGAGGCGGATTAAAGATGCAATCGTTATCGGTACCTGAGACGATGCCATAGATAACGTTTTGGCCTGCTCTAAGAGCGCATTTTCAGAAGCATATAACTCCCAACAGCCCACATTACCGCAGCGGCATTTGTCTCCATGGGCTTCGATAGTAACATGGCCCATTTCGCCGGAAATACCATTAAAGCCTCGATAAAGCTCCCCTTTAATAATGATTCCGGTACCAATCCCAGAACCGATGCTAACATAGATTAGATGGTTGGCGTGTTGACCTACACCGAATTGTTTTTCACCTACAGCGCCAGCATTCGCTTCATTGTCAATTGTTACTGGGATCGAAAATTCTGCTGTGATAATTTCACGTAGTGGGACGTTTTCCCAACCCAAATTCGGGGCGAATATAATCGTCCCGAATTCGTCCACCATTCCGGGTACGCCGATACCAATACCGACAATGCCATAAGGACTTTGCGGGGCGCGCTCGATTAAAGTGCGGATGCCGGATTTTAATTGAGCAAGCACATTTTCGAGAGTTAGATCATGCAGATCGAATTGTATTTCATCGATAATATTTCCTTCCAAATCGGTTAAGACTCCAAATATGAAATGAACATCGAGATCAATGCCAATGGCATAACCGGCGACTTTATTGAACAATAACATGACGGGCTTGCGTCCGCCGCTTGATTCACCCATACCGCTTTCGTTGACCATTTTGCTTTCGATCAGATCAGAAACTAAAGAGGAGACGGTTGCTTTAGTTAATCCGGTCAATTCAGATATGCGCGCGCGCGAAATGGGGTTTTGACGAATAATCATCTCAAGTACAATCGAGGTATTTATTTTTTTAACAAGATTCAGATCTCCGGTAATTTTCAAAACAGCAACCTCCATACTTAATATGTCAAATAATTAACTGTATTATAACATAAATAATGAGTCTGAGAGACTTAGTTTATTGAATAGACAAACTATGTGTTTGATGCTATGATATTCCCATACGTAAAATATGGAGGGATTCACATGGCCTATTTTGACAGCATATCAAAAGTGAAATTCGAAGGAAAACAATCAAAAAATCCATTTGCTTTTAAATTTTACAATGCGCAAGAGATTATTGCCGGAAAGACAATGGAAGAGCATTTGCGATTTGCTGTCTCTTATTGGCATTCTTTTACCGGAACGGGTTCTGATCCGTTTGGTGCACCAACGATGATTCGGGGTTGGGACCAATATTCAGGCATGGATTTAGCAAAAGCGCGTGTTGAAGCGGCGTTTGAACTTATGGATAAGCTGAGCATGCCATACTTTTGTTTTCATGATCGCGATATCGCTCCAGAAGGAGATACATTACAAGAAACGAATCGTAACCTCAATGTGATTGTTGGCTTAATTAAGGAAAATATGAAAACAAGCAGCGCAAAGCTTTTATGGAATACGGCTAATATGTTCTCCAATCCTCGTTTTGTCCATGGGGCGGCAACCACAAGCAATGCGGATGTTTTTGCGTATGCTGCGGCGCAGGTGAAAAAAGGCTTGGAAACCGGTAAAGAATTAGGCTCGCAAAATTATGTATTCTGGGGCGGTCGCGAAGGATACGAAACATTGCTCAATACAGATATGAAGCTGGAGCTTGATAACTTAGGCAGATTCCTGAATATGGCTGTTGACTATGCCAAGGAAATTGGCTTTGATGCACAATTTTTGATCGAACCTAAGCCGAAGGAGCCTTCCAAGCACCAGTATGACTTTGATGCGGCAACGACAATTGCTTTCTTACAAACCTATGATTTAGCTGATAAATTTAAATTGAATATTGAAGCAAACCATGCCACATTGGCAGGCCATACCTTTGAGCATGAACTGCGCGTTTCGCGAATTAACGGAATGCTGGGCTCTATTGACGCAAATCAAGGCGACGAGCTATTAGGTTGGGATACGGATGAATTTCCGACGAATCTTTATTCCTCCACTTTGGCTATGTATGAGATCTTGCTCAATGGCGGAATTGGTAAAGGCGGCGTGAATTTTGATGCTAAAGTTAGACGTGCTTCCTTCGAGCCGGAAGATTTGATTCATGCGCACATTGCTGGAATGGACAGCTTTGCTCGCGGCTTGCAAGTAGCGGCGAAGCTCATTGAAGATCGCGTATTGGAAGATGTAATTGCTGGACGCTATGAATCATTCAAGTCAGGAATTGGTGCGGAAATCGTATCAGGTAAAGCGACCTTTCATACTCTTGAAGCTTACGCATTGCAAAATAATCCGATTCACAACGTATCAGGTCGTCAAGAAAAAATTAAAGCGGTGCTTAATCAATATATTCTGAATGCATAAATTATAAGCGCATAGAAAAAGGCTGTATACTTCTACGTTATGTAGAGTATACAGCCTTTTCTATGTTTACAAAGATAGACAAGAGGTTAAAGGTTAGATATAGCTTGGCTGATGTATTTATAGAGCTGAGCGTCTAACCCGAATTGCAGTGCGTTGTCTGGGTTTTCTACGTGAAAACGTTCACCTGCACGGATGATTTCAGGATCCCCGCCAGAAAACATGTCCATCAATTCCTTCCAGCGTTTGGCCAATTGCACGACTTCAGGGTTTTCGGGCGGCGTACCCTTCTCCAATTCCGTACGCACCTTTGCAAGCAATTCAGGCCATTCGTTCTCGACGTCGCGAATTTTTTCGGGACCGAGCTGTTCGCCCCTTTTCTTAAGACTTTCTAACTGTTCTGGAGTAAAATATTTGTTATTCATCTTCATCACCTCGATTAATTTAATAAATTGTTCTGCCGTAACTTCAAGCTGAGCGTTAAGCAATTCGTAAATGCCTTCCAATCGACTTCTTAGCTGCTCCTGGATCTGGATTTGCTTGTTCAAACGCTCCAACTGCATGCGAATGACTTCGTCCGGCTTAAAACCGGGCTTCTCAATCAGAGCTTTGATTTCCTCCAGCGCAAAGCCTAAGTCCTTAAGTGACATAATTTGCTGCAGCTTAGCTATATCCGCTTCGGAATACAGCCTATGGCCCGTATCTGAATAACGCGAAGGGGAAATCAGTCCAATCTGGTCATAATGATGAAGCGCTCGCACCGTAATTCCAGTCCGTTTAGCTAATTCTCCTACTTTCCAATTATTCTTGTGTATCATCTTCCCCTCATTTCGCGCGAATTGTTTTCACCGGTAACCTTACTATATAACCTGACGTTGCGTTAGGAGCAAGCTTTTTATTATTATTTTTTTGAAAAAAATTTATCTTAGCATAAGCTGCCTTTAAGGTTAAAAGTGGATAATCATTTTAAGTAAGATAAATCAGCTGATTCTTACGAAGCAAGTTCGCGAAAAAGTACTATTCGCGGACCAAGAATTTACAAATCTTTTTGAGGAGGAATAAAATGCAGAAAATATTTAAGATTTTAGCAACAACTGCGGCACTCGCCGCAATCATACCGCTTAGTGTTTATGCAGACAGTGCCACAAGCACACCTGCTCCAAACACAAGTAAAGACACAACGAAAATCGAACATAATTTTGCTGGTGGTTTTGCGAAGAAGCAAATAAGCGCAGATTTACTAAAAAAATTAAATTTGGATGAAAAAACATTTCAAGACAAAGTGAAGAAAGGTGAAACTCTAGCGCAAATTGCGCAAGATCAAGGGTTGTCGCGAGATGCTCTCAAAGCCTTGCTGACGACAGATTTCAATCAGAAGCTAGACAAGCAAAAAGCTGATTTCGCGGCTAATCTGGACGCATTGGTGGATGGCAAGGGCAAGGCAGGTCTATTTGGCGGTGATTCAGGGGAAAAAGGTGTTCACGGTCCCAAAGTCGGCAATCGCATTGGTTTCAGTCTTGACACTAGCGGAATCGCCACACTATTAGGCATAACAAATGAAGAACTGAAAACAGCTCTTACTTCAGGCAAATCGTTGGCAGATGTTGCAACGGAAAAAGGCGTGGATGTGCAAAAGTTGATTGACCTTCAAGTTGCTTCGCTTTTGAAAGGATCAGATCAAGATTTGAAAGACGGCAAAATTACACAAGCTGACTATGATAAACGTAAAGCTGAATTTACGAATATGGCAACAAAAATAATCAACAATAAACATAATGCGAAGGATCATAAAACGAATTCCAATGTTCAACCTACCGCAGCACCCACGGTACAGTCTTAAATCAATCCATATAATTTAAATGATGAGCGACCCTAAACATAGGGTCGTTTTTTCGTGTACAATGGAGAGAAAATAGAGGACAACGAGGCGATACGCGAATGTATAATGCTTTACGGGATGCAAATGCGCCAAAGGCGAAAATAAAAGATGTTAAGCTTTCGCGAGTAATGCAATTATTTCGCCCTTATGGAGCACAAATAATCGCTATTCTTGGATTTGCACTTGCTGCTGCATTGATTGGATTAGGACCCCCTTTGGTGATTAAGGAAATTATTGACCGCGCACTCCCGCAAGCGAACAAATCATTACTATGGGAATTAGCCGGTTTGATGGTAGCTTTACCGCTATTCAGCGGGCTGCTCGGCGTCTGGCAAAATCACCTGAACAATAAAGTCGGACAAAATGTAATGCGCGATCTTCGACGATCGCTGTTCAGCAATTTACAGCAGCAATCGATGGCTTTTTTCACTCAATCGCGTTCGGGTGAAGTGATTCAACGTTTGACAGGTGACGTGCAAGCAGTACAAAGCACGGTAACGGGCACGATTGTTTCAGCGATAACGCAATTTGTCATCGTCCTGTCAACCGTTATTATTTTATTTAGTATGAATTGGCGCTTGGCATTACTCTCGATGATTATTTTACCGATGTTTGTTTTACCGGTCCGTAAAGTTTCTACCACGCGGAAGAAACTAAGAGGTGAAACACAAAAGGTTCGTGGTGAAATGGCTTCGCAATTGGGCGAAATTTTCGGGGTGTCAGGAGCCTTGTTGACACGAATTTTTGCCAGAGAAGCGTTACAGGAGCAGCGTTTTTCCAAGCTTAACGAGGAGGTCATGCGCCTTGAGCTTCGCTTAAATATCATTGGACGCTGGTACGGAATGGTCATTGGCGTGCTTGCGCCTGCGGGAACGGCAATTATTTATTTGTATGGCGGGTTCGAGGTGATTGCTGGAAATATGTCCGTTGGGCAAATTGTTGCTTTCGCCGCTTTTATTGGTCGGCTTTATGGCCCCATCGCGACGCTGCTTAATTTACAAGTGGAAACGGCAACAGCTATGGGTATCTTTCAGCGATTATTCGAATACCTGGATTTGAAAGCGGAAATTATCGATGCACCCGAAGCGAAATCATTACCTGCTGTAGTTGGGAATATCGAATATAAAAATGTGTCTTTTGCCTATCTAGAAAAACGCTATGCGATCCATAATGTTTCTTTTACAGCAGGTGATGGACAGCTTGTTGCGATTGTAGGACCGAGCGGAGCAGGTAAAACGACCCTAATCGGAATGATCGCAAGGCTTTACGATCCAACAACGGGACGGATTGAAATTGACGGTTACGATATTAAGCAGGTTAAACTGCAATCGCTTCGTGATCAAATTGCATTTGTAACGCAGGAATCGTTCTTATTTCACGCTAGTATTCGTGACAATTTATTATTTGCTCGAGAAAATGCCACGGTAGAACAGATAGAAGAAGCCTGTCGTCAAGCCTACATTCATGAATTTATCGCTTCGCTGCCGGAAGGATACGATACCTTGGTAGGCGAAAGAGGCCATCGTTTATCGGGTGGTGAAAGACAAAGGCTGGCCATCGCTCGCGCCATTCTCAAAAACCCGCGAATTCTCATTCTCGATGAGGCGACCTCGCATTTGGATTCGGAATCGGAAGCCTATGTCCAAGCGGCGCTTGAGCATTTAATGCGCAAGCGGACAACGGTGGTGATCGCACATCGCTTGTCTACCGTGCTTGCAGCAGATAAAATTGTTGTGCTGGAGGCAGGACAACGGGTTGAAGAGGGAACACATGAACAGCTTCTTGCACAAGAGGGGTTGTACGCTCGGCTTTTCCACACTCAATTTGCCGGCGTAACAGAAAAAGCTGGGTTCGAATGAACCCGGCTTTTGCAGTCGAAGCTATTCAATTTTAAGTTGTAGTGTTTAAGCCTCTACAGCCGTATTGCCAATTACTTTTTCTGCTGCAGCTGCTTTTTTCGCGCGTTTGGATGGCCACCAATTCGCTTCACCGAACAAGGTTACTAATGCCGGGACAACAAAGCCCATAAAGACAGTTGTATAGAGGACTAATCCGACAACAATTCCAGCACCGATCTGCTCTAATGTATGGACACCGGAGTAAAGGAAGGCTGCAAACGTGCCGCTCATAATGACTGCTGCCGACATAATAACACCTCCGGTAGTTGCCATCGATCTTTGAATGGCGGCAACAATCCCGCCAGGACGATACTCTTCTTTAAAGCGAGCCATCAGGAAGATACTGTAATCGACTCCCAATGCAACGATGATCAGGAAGACGAAGAAGGAAACCGTCCAAGACAGTCCGGTGTAGCCGAGCAGCTTGACAAAAATAAATTCAATGATGCCCATTGTAATGTAGTAGTTGAAGACAAGCGACAGCAAAATGTACAAAGGTGCAAGTATTGAACCTAACATAAGAGCGAGAACTACATAAATCCCTATTAATACTAGAGCGCCTGTACGCAAGATATCCGACTTGGAAATTTTATCGAGTTCATGATCCTGCGCTGTTGTCCCGGTCAGTTTAACATCTGCATTCTGAATGGCAGAACCGCTTAAGCTTTGCTTGATCGCATCACGCAATGTATCGATAGTCGCCAAAGCTTCCGAGGAGTATGGATTGATTTTTAAAATCGCTTCAAGCTTGGTTGTTTTACCATCCGGTGAGACGTAAGCATCCAACGATTTTTTTAAATCATCGGAAGTATCCAAAACTTGCTGCGGTAAATACCATCCCCCGATTTGTTTTTCGCCATTATCAACAATGCCTTGCTGCGCTTGACGAATCTGGCCAATTCCGTCGGATGCTTTGCCTAAAGCTGTTGTTCCATCGTTGAGTCCTTTGGCCAGCTGGTCTATTCCGGTTTGTAATTGCGTCGTTCCTGTCGCAGCCTTCGTTTGTCCGTCGGCCAATTGTCCTAAACCGTTTGTAATTTGATTCACACTGGGAATCATTTGATTCAAGCCATTTTGAATGGGCTGTAACCCGTCGCCCACAGCTGTAAGCCCAGCAGAAACACCTTGCTGTTTCTGTTGTAAAGCTGCAAAAGATGCATCTTGTTTTAATTCGGGATGCGCCGTTAATAAAGCACTTAAATCAGCAGACATCGAATTTACTGTTTGAGTCGATTGCTTTACAGCCGAATTCAGCTGATTTAAACCATCCTCTGTTCCGTTTAAACCGTCCCCCACCTGCTGTAATCCGTTTTTTGCTTCTAATGTTTTTCCGCTTAATTGTGTTAGTCCTTGCTGCAATTCAGTCATTTGCGGCGCGCTTTGGACAATTTGGGTATGCGCTTGATCCAGTCCGTCGTGAATTTGTTTAAGTCCTTGTTCAACATCATTTAAGGCTTTATTCGTTTGCCCCAATTGATTGGGAACCGTTAAGCCTGCAATTTGTTGTCCGATCGGTCGTGTTGCACTGCGAATTTCCATGATATTTTTAACTCGGCTGGCATCGTCACTTGTTTTTTCCAAAGCAGCAAGCCCTTCAGGTGTTCGCATGGATTTGCTGGAAGTGATCGTTATCGTAATCGGGAATACATCGCCGGAGCCAAACTGTTTTTCAACTTGCTTAAAACCGATGACAGACCCCGCATTCTGGTCCACTTCCGCTAAATCGTCAAAAGAACGGTTCCCATGGTAAAGCCCAATTAACGGAGACAGCACCAGAATGGCAATGATTAAAATAAGTGCGGGCCGCTTGACCACTAACCGCGACATCGAGGCCCAAAGCTTGGAATCACCGTGTCCATGACCTTGATTGGTTTTGATTTTAACAGGCCAAAACATCCGTGTTCCCAGAATGATCAGTAAAGCCGGAGCTAATGTCAGTCCGACAAGCAATGTTACCGCAATACCAACCGCAACACCTACAGCCGACTGATAAAGGCCGAATTGAGCAAATCCAATAATGAAAAATGCGAGAAATACGGTACTGCCGGAAAAGGCCACGGTTTTGCCGACCGCTTTTCCAGTGAGAACGAGCGCCTCCACTTTATCATGACCTTTGCTTAGCTCCTCGCGGAATCGTTGAATCATCAAAATACAATAATCAGTACCCGCGCCGAACATAATCGCAATGAGAAACGACTGGGTGAAGGAAGAAACCGGCATACCAAATTTAGTAAATAGCGCGACTAATCCTGATGTGATAACAAAAGATAGACCAATTGTAATTAAAGGAACAAAAGGCGCAATCGGTGAACGGAAAACGATGAGCAGAATGAATAAAACCAATACGACAGTAATAATTTCCGTTTTCTTTAATCCGTCCTCGGAAGACTTCTGAAAGTCTTTGGAAATAGGTCCGCTTCCGGTTAAATAGGCTTTAGAGCCTTGCGGCGCATCGCTTACCCGTTGAGTCATCTTATCGATATTTTCTTGGGTGGAAGAAACGTTGTCGCCTTTTTCCAAGCCTAGTACGACTAGCTGAGTCGATTTATCCTTGCTTTCAAATTTTTCGGAGTATTGCGGATTGTCAAAGGAAGACAGCACACTTAATATTTCAAGAGAAGCTTTATCCTTATTTAAACCAGCCACTTTCTCTTTTAACCAGCTCCGGTCGGCATCTGTTAGTCCGCCATCACGGTGAAAGACGATGACCGCACTGGACTTTTGCTTTTGACTTGGATCAATCCGATCTAAAATATCTTTGGCTTGAACCGATTCAGCATCTGAAGGTAGAAATTTTGTTTCGGTTTGTCTTACTATAGTCTGCAAATTAGGCAGCACGAATACAGAACCTACAGCAATGACAACCCAAAGTACAACAATAATCCAGCGTGCGCGTGCAATGGCTCTGATTACAGCTTCAACCATCTTAATTCCTCCCGAAAATTCTTTTTATTATGATTTATTATCACTTTAACTTAAAATATGACCATCAGTCAATATATTTTTATACCTATGGTCATAATTTTTTTGGATCTTTTATTTATTAAAAGTTGTGATATAATAAAGCTTATATCGTATGTACATTAATTAGTATGCGAGTATTCATAGATAATATTATACTTGTGGTCAATATATTTTAAGGGGGCGGCATTCAATGAATCGCGAGCAAAAAAAACAACTCACAGAAGAGCGGATTTTGAAGGTTGCCATCCAATTGTTTACAGAGCAAGGCTATGAATCGACTACGGTCGCGAAAATTACGGAACAAGCCGGTGTAGCTAAAGGGACATTTTTCAACTATTTTCACTGCAAAGAAGATTTATTATGTAAAATACAAGTGAATTCGGTTTTTGAAGAAGCGAAGCGGGTTATGCATATTCAAGGTCCGATGATTCCACTGATGAAAGCTTATATACAAGAATTGGCAACAAGGATCAAATTGAACCGTTCTTTGGCGAGAGCGATTGAGCAAGGTAATCTGTCCAGTCCACAATTATTTGCGAATCAAATCAAACAGCTGAATCAAATCAATGAAGCGTTAACTCCCTTGTTTGCTAAGGGACAAAATCGTGGAGAAATTGAAATGAATTTGGAGCCGGGACAATTAGCGCAGATGGCAGTACAGACTTATTACGGTGTTATGATGTCCTATTGTTATAATCAAGGTGACGATAATTTAGCGATTCAAATGGCTTTATCGTTTGATTTATTTTTCAAAGGAATTTCCAAAGGGCACATTTGATATCCATTACAATGGTTACTTAAGTTGTGTTATGATAAATATATAAATTGATTTTAGGTAAAAGATCGAGAGGCGTTGTATTGATGCAATACAAACCGAATGATAAGAACCTCAATGTTCTAACTTTTCTCGAAGCTTTGCGTGATGATCAGAAAGATGTTGAAAAATGCATTGAATTTTTCAATGCATTACATCGGTTGCCTGCACATATCCCTCGTCCTTTTCTTGAAATGGTCACGGTGCTTAAGCTTGAAAAGCCGAATCTGTTTAAACACCTGAAAGCCAGACTACAAACCAATCGTCCGCTGATCATGTTGTTTGATTTAGATATAGATTACGAACTTGCCAAAATGCGATTGGCTGAGGTTGTACTGACGGACACGATTATTAAATTATAAGGAAATAAAAAAACCATGCAGTGGTTTTTTTTATTTTGTAAGGGGTTACTTAATCCCATTAAATTCCTGTATAATGAATGGGAACTATTTTACAATTTGGGGGGATTTGTGTTGAAGGAGTATTTATTAAAGCCTTTGGGATTTGGAAGAATTTTAGATCGCAGTTTTCAGGTATATCGGAATCATTTTGTAAAGCTTATGCTGTTAGTGCTCATATTGTATTGTCCGCTTTATTTGTTTGAAGGTTTCATCTATTCAAAATCAGGATCAGGGTCAAGCCCTTTTAATGGGAGTATGTTCAGCAATAATCTGACAGATCCTGCGGCTGCGCAGGCTGCATTGAATGGCAGTATTGTAGCTATCATTCTTGGGATTTTGTTTGCTGGATTGATTATGATCGCACTTTTTCCCGTTGCAGTAGCAGCTGTTGTGTTTTTGGTAGATGGAATTTATAAAGGAGAGTCTATAAGCCTTGGGAAAATGCTCAGTCGTTCTTTTAAAAGATTTTGGGCGCTGCTTGGAAATAGCCTCTTGTATGGATTGATTTTAGCAGGCATCTCTATCGTATGCTATATTGCCATGATCATTATTGTTGTGATTGGCGCTTTGCTTTTTAGCTTTAAATTTTCAGCAGATGGTTTTCAACATCCATCCAGTATTGTTGGGTTAATTGTGATCATTCTAGCACTTGTTGCTTTATTGTACATAGGGGTTGGCTATTTCGCGATTCGTTGGGGCTTTTTTCTTCCACCAGTAGCGTTGAAAAAAGGTGAAGTGGGTATCGGAAAAAGCTGGGGTTTGACGAAAGGCAGCTTTTGGCGCTTACTGGCTGTGTTCTTTACGCTCACGATCATTATTTATGCTTTCATCTTGATTTATTCAGTTTTGGTAAGTTTGCTGCCGGGTTCTGTTGTAAAGGCGGTTTTGCTCATTTTGATGAATATTATTGTTTCTCCTTTGCTGCTGGTTACCTATGCGGTTAGTTATTTTGATCTTAAGGTAAGGACAGAGGGTTCTGATTTGGAGTCGATGCTGTCCAGATCCAATGCAACGTTTGTGGAAGATAACAAAGTGGAGTCGATCGAAGGCAATGATTAATTCCATTGCTGCTACAGATGTTTCAGAAGATAAAACGCAGCTTCAAAAAATTTTAGACCGCGACGAATTTAGCGCTTATCACCATAAAATCTTTAATTTACGCGATTGGATCGTCGGTGGTTTAAAATACCTGTTTAAACAGATTGCTAAGCTGATCCCTGACCGATTTTTACCTTCGAACGTGCACACGCTAAATTTCATTTCTTATTTGGTTATTTTAGCGGGGTTATGCCTACTCGTCTATTTGATTTATTGGTTTATGAGTCAATTGACTAGACAGCGTCGGCTTTCAAAGCGCATTCATCTAACCGAAGAAGAACTGAAACGCTCGTTTACGACTTATATGCAAAGCGCACGGCAATCAGAAGATGAGCTGAATTGGAAGGATGGAGCGCGCTATTTGTTTTTGGCGCTCCTCTTTTATTGTGACAGCAGAGGTTGGATTCGTGTCGAAGGCTGGAAAACGAATGGTGAATATGCGGAAGCGCTACGGATGAAGAAGCCTGAGCTGTCGGGCGCTTTTAGGGAAGCAGCGCTGCTTTTCGACAAAGGCTGGTATGGAAAAAAAGAGATCGATGCCAATGAATTTCTTGCAATGTACCGTCTTATTGAGCCGATTGTCAGAGGAGGCGAATTCGATGTACAAACGCAATAAGTACAAATTTGGTTTGGCTGCGATGATTGTACTATTCGTGGTGATTGGCTTGCTGACGACGCGAAATGAAGCGCCGAAACAACCAGCGTATGTGTCATTTTCCGCAGCGCCAGATGGAACAAAGGCAATCAAGCTATTGCTGCAGGAAAAAGGCCATATCGTCAAGGAATGGAAACAGCCGTGGATAAGACTTCCGGCGCAAGGGCAATCGCTGCTGCTGATTGAGCCTGAGGGAGTCGGTTCGAAAGAGATGAAGGAACTGCTTCAATGGGTAGAAGACGGGAATCACCTGCTTTTATTTCAGCGTAACCCCATTGACAAATCACCATTTGCTACGAAAGAACTGGATAAAGCAGCTGAAAAGCCTTCCTCCGATGCTAAAACGCTTGTGAAGGGATCGTTGCAGCTGACTCCCAGCCCAACGCCATTGACACAAATTCATGCTCCGGATTCATCGGAATTCTATAGAGGCGAAGTAACTTCTAAGTATCGCATCAAGCCTGAGAAGGATGTAAAGGTGCTGTGGGAAGACGATCAAGGAGTATTGGCAGCTCAAACTAAGCGGGGCGAAGGCTCGATCACCGTATTTCTAACTCCAGATTGGTTAACGAATGATAAAATATTGACGGCATCGCATTTTGAAATGGTATGGAGTTCCTTGCTCTCTCTTCAGGGAGATATATGGGTGGATGAGTATCATCATGGATATGATACGGGATCAGGCTTGCTGGCGGTGTATCCCGGATGGCTGTTGATTGTTTATGTGCAACTATTGCTGGCTTTATTATTCTGGTTATGGTGGAAGGGTAAACGCTTCGGTTCTATAGCTGTTCCAAGGGAATGGGTTGTGCGTCGCGGGGATGAAACGCTCTTGGCGGTGGCTCATTGGTATCAAAGATCTGGAAGCCATAAAGCGGCTATTTTGAATCAAGAACGATATTTTCGGCAAATGATCCAAGAGCGCTGGGGCATTCGTACTAATGCATCCATTGAAGAAATCCTTACGTTTGCGGAAAGAAAGTGGGAGCACGTAAGGTTTAAGAATCTGCAATCCCTTTTATATCGCTTAGAGGAAATGAAACAATTGGAAGGCTATACAACGAAACAATTTGTACAGGATAGCCACGTTTTCACGGAAATGGTCCAAGCAGTAGAGAAGGAGTGAAATTTGGGATGAAACAGTTAATTGAAAGTATGGAGAAAACGCTATTTGGTCAAAGCCAAAATATAAAGCTTTTGATCGCTGCATTATTGGCAGGAGGCCATGTTCTTCTTGAAGGAGTTCCTGGGCTTGGGAAAACGAAAATGGCACGTACGCTTGCGGAATTAATCCAAGGGCAATATCGGCGGATCCAGTTTACGCCAGATATGATGCCAAGCGATATTACCGGTAATGTTGTTTTTAATATGAAGGAAAATGATTTTCAAATGGTGAAAGGGCCAATCTTTTGTCATTTACTTTTGGCGGATGAAATTAACCGAACCGGGCCAAAAACGCAAGCTGCTTTATTGGAAGCTATGGAAGAGAGGCAAACGACGATTCATGGTGAAACCTATCGTCTGGCAGATCCGTTTTTTGTCGTTGCGACGCAAAATCCTGTTGAATATGAGGGAACTTATCCGCTTCCAGAGGCCCAATTGGATCGATTTATGTTTAAATTGCTGTTAGATTATCCTTCTGCAGACTCTGAAAAAATGATTTTACAACGACATATACCCTTTAGCAATGAACAAGTAAAAGCGATTGAATCTGTATGTACCTTAGAGCAAATACGTGAAAAGCGTAAGGAATTAGCTCAAGTGGTGGTCGAGGATTCCATTGTCGAATATATTACTGCAATCATTCGCAAAACGAGGGAATTACCGCAAATTCAGCTTGGCGCAAGTCCGCGTGCTGGTATTGCAGTGATGATGGCCAGTAAAGCCTGGGCTTTACTGGACGGGAGAAGCTATGTAACACCGGATGATGTCAAGCTCATTTCACGCCCAGCGCTTAGACATCGGATTATTTTGTCGCCGCAGGCGGAATTGGAGGGAGCGACCCGTGACCAAATTATCCAGGAAGCGTTGGCCTCTATTCCGGTTCCTAGGTAATACATTTGCCACTCAATTTGTGCTGCCAACGCGAAGGCTGCTATTTGTGATTTTGCTTGGGGTTCTGTTTGCGCCCGTTGGTTTTCTGTTTGGAATGAGCTTTGCATTTTTCTGGACTTATAATAGCTTGCTCGTTATTTTTAGCGTAATCGACCTACTCATGCTGCCGCGCCGAAAACAGCTTGAAGCCACGCGGATACTGCCGGATCGTGCGGATATCAATCAACCCTTTACGGTTTCTATCCTTCTGCGCAATAGCGGAAAGCAAGAAGTCAGGGTGAGTTTAACGGATGATCTCCCGTTGGTTTTTGCCACAGATTCTATTGCCGCGCTGCAAGGTATAGCTGTAGATTCCAATGAAAAGATCGTGCATTATCAGACGCAAAGCTCCGCAAGAGGCAGCTACGTGCTTCAATATTTGTATTTGCGATATCAAGGGGTATTGGGGCTATGGACTAAACAGTCCAGACTCGAATATGCTCAGTCTATACGAATTTATCCGGACTTATCTGGAGTTCGTGGAATATTAGGATCTTTACAACAAAGCTTAGTGATTGACGGGACACGCATTCTAAAAAAGGCAAAGACAGGCACGGATTTTGCCTATATTCGCGAATATACCACAGATGATGACCCGCGATTTATCAATTGGACGGCTACTGCACGCACGAACAAGCTAATGACGAGTGTATTTCAGCCGGAACACGGTAAAATTGTGACAATACTGTTGGATTGCGGACGGATGATGGGCGTAGAGCTGGATCAAAGAATCAAATTGGATCGCAGCTTGGAGGCTGCTTTGACCCTTGCAGCTGTGGCGTTGAAACAGGGGGATCAAGTCGCTGTAGTTGCGTTTTCCAATATACTTAAGGTCTATGTTCCAGTAGGTCGCGGGTTAGCGCATCTTCAAGTTATACTGGATGCGGTCTATGCTTTGCAAAGCGACCCGGAAGAATCCAATTATAGCATGGCTTTAGAATACATCATGCGCAATCAGCGTAAGCGCAGCTTACTCGTCCTTTTTTCGGATATGGAAAGCTTTTTGTTCGAGGATCAGCTCGTTCCTTATTTTATTCGTATGCGTCGTACTCATTTATTGCTGCTGCTATCGCTTCAGGACCCGCTCTTGCATGGTTGGACCCATAGTGAAGTGAAGGACAGCCGCTCTGCTTTCATTAAAAGCACTGCGCAAAAATTCACACTGGATCGCAAAACGTATGTTCAACAAATGGCCAATCGAGGTATTGCGGTATTGGATGTCGCCGCAGATCAGCTTGCGCTTAGAGCGATTAATTATTATTTGGAAATCAAATCAAGAGAAGCACTCTGATTGCGGTTCATCCAGCCATAAGCATAGTAAGCAGCAAGCAATAATAAGGTTCCGATGGCAAACGAATATTTGGTGCTCAGCGAAAGCGAAGAGGGGGTAATGTACCCTTCAATCGTTCCTGCAATCACGAATAAAGGAATGGTTCCCATAAGGAGCTGAACCGTTTCTTTGGCACTTCGGACCAATTGCAGCTTCCAGGGATAAGGACCGGGGACAAACATCCGATAGCCCATATATAAGCCTGCGCCGCCGGCGATAAAAATAGCAGTTAGTTCAATAATCCCATGCGGTAAAATGTAGGCCCAGAACAAGTAGCTTTGTCCAGCTTTCCAGTAAACCGCTGCTAAAGCGCCAACGATGAGACCATTATAAAGCATGAAATAAACGGTTGCGATGCCAAAGGTTATTCCCCCGACAAAGGCAAAGATCGCTACTTTAATATTGTTGGTCATGATTGATGCAGACATGACTGCATGCGGTGCAGTTTCCAAGCCTTTGCCCGTTTGCGATGGATCAATATTGCCGGCAATCGATTGCGGGAGTACGGCATATACGTTTGCGCTGTCCTGCCAAATAGCGATAAAACCAGATAGCGCGCCAATTAGAAATAGCAGAAAAGCAAAAAGGATAAAGCGCTGACGACTGCGAATCAAGGAAGGAAAGTAGACCTTGAAGAAAAATCCAAGCTGGTGCTTGCTTTTGAACTGTTCCTGAAATACAGCATGATGTGCTTGGGCAACCAGATGATTTAAATATTCGGTCACATCATCCCCTGGATGATAGGTACGCATATGCGCCAAATGGGCGGAGGTTTTTTTGTATAATTGGCTTAGCTCGTCAATTTGCGAAGCGTGGATCTTCTTTGGAGACTTAGCGAATAAAGGTAAAATTTGTTCAAGCTGGTTCCAATCGGAACGATTTTGTTTAATGAAAAGCTGCACGTTCAGTCTAATCGCCCCCATCTTTCCTGAATTCCTTTAGTTTACCATATTTTGATGAAAGCGAGGAATCTCTCATGCATGATTTTGCGCAAAGAGAAATGTCTGTATTAACACCAGAACAGGTAAGATTGGAATATGAAACAGCAGGCATTGGCAGTCGAGCGGGAGCGCACATTATAGATTGGCTGCTGCTGGGTGCTTTTTATGCGATTATTTTTACCGCGTTGGCTGAAACGACCTCGCTTTTTTCGAAGGGGTATCTTGTTTTAGCCAAAGAATATGTCGGGGGCTTGGCGATTATATTGTTTTATTTAATTCAGTATAGCTATTTTGTCTGCACTGAATTTTATATGGGCGGAAAAACGTTTGGTAAGAAATGGATCGGTATTCGTGTGATCCAAGACAATGGACAAGCATTGACCATGCTATCTTCGTTAATTCGTAATTTCTTTCGGATCATCGACGGCTTACCTTTGTTTTATTCTCTCGGCATTGCTGTTAGTTTTTTTCACCCAAAGGATAAACGGATCGGCGATTTACTGGCAGGGACTGTAGTGATTATCGATATCAAACGAGACCGTCACAAGAAGCAGCGTCGCATTGTGAAAACAATTGCCAAATCGAAGGATGATTCGATAGAGCTAACGATAAGCGAAGCTCAAAAGACAAAATTAACCCGTGAAGATTGGCTGATGCTAGCTACATTTATGGAGAGATTGCCGCATTTAACGAAAAAAAAGCGAGCGGAGATAAGCGATCAAATGGCTATCCATTTATTGCGAAAAATGTCGTTTGCGGATGAGGAGTTGTATAAGAAGGTTTCGACTTCATTTTTAATTGCGGTATATCAACAATTGAAGGAAGAATGGGAGTTTTGAGTAAATTAGCTTCCGTCAATAAATTGTCGTAAATATGGAGAATATAAAGCAAATATAGATTTATAATAAAGGGAATAGGAATTTGGGAGGGTTTAGAGTGGAAGGTATAGGAATTGGCGTTTGGATTACGGCAGGCCTTGTTATTGCAGTAGTCTGTTATATAACCATCTGGGTAACCAATAAGGCTTACTCGAAAAAGTGGGAAGAAGACGAACCGAACCAATAGACTAGCTAAACGAATCGCGAAAGGCAATGGCAAGCGTACTCGGTTCTACGCTCCATAAGACGGCGATCTCATCACATACATTGTCTTTCCACCAATTCGCTAATAATTTTCGATTACTTCCGTTTTCTGCAATCCAAGGCAAGTTCAGAACAACCTTTTGCAAATATATTTGTTCTGCTTGCTTCATTATATCAGGTGAAATGTATTTGTTTAATTTTTTAACGGTACGGTATAATTCGCGTTGACACGCTCGGCGAATATTTCGGAGCGAGGGATACGTCTGGTTATGTTTTTCATTTGTATAATTTTTCATAGGCGGTACACCAACCTTCCATAACTTAGTAAATACATTTAGTTATTTTTATGCGGACGGTTCGGGAATGGATACAGTTTGACAAAACGCTGTTCGATATGCTACTATTTCCAATATATTTTGCTTTACTGCTTAAAAGCATAGAAGCTTAAACGTGATGAAGAGGGAAGGAAGAAGTACAAATGACTAGAAATAACTGCAAAATTTTAGACTGTACGATTCGTGATGGAGGATTAGTAAACAATTGGGATTTTAGTGTGGAATTTGTGCAAGATTTGTATAAAGGATTAAGCGCAGCAGGCGTTGAATATATGGAAATCGGCTACAAAAACTCGCCTAAGCTGCTTAAAGGTGAAGCAGGGCCTTGGCGTTTTCTGGATGAGAAATTTTTGCGCGAAGTGATTCCACAAAAAACAGAAACTAAATTATCTGCTCTAGTCGATATCGGCCGTGTAGATGAAAACGATATTTTACCGCGCAGTGAAAGCATGTTGGATTTGATTCGTGTGGCCTGCTACATTAAAGATGTAGATAAAGCGCTGGATTTGGTGCAAAAATTCCACGATATGGGCTACGAAACCAGCTTGAATATTATGGCCTTGTCCCATGTGCTGGAGCATGAATTGGCAGAAGCTTTCGAAGAAATTAGCAAAAGTCCTGTGGATATTGTCTATATCGTCGATTCTTACGGCAGTATGGATGCGAAGGATATGGAATATTTAGTGGATAAGTTTCACAGCTTGCTGCCGGACAAACAATTGGGCATTCATACGCATAACAATATGCAGCTTGCTTTCTCTAATACACTGGTAGGCGTGCAGAAGGGTGTTGTCTTCCTTGATTCCTCGGTCTATGGAATGGGACGCGCAGCAGGGAACTGCCCAACCGAATTGCTGGTAAGCTACTTGAAAAATCCGCGTTATGATTTACGTCCGGTATTGGATGTCATTGAACGCCATATGATTCCTCTTCGCCAAAAGGTGGAGTGGGGCTACATTATCCCCTACATGATTTCGGGCGCATTAAACGAGCATCCTCGTGTAGCCATGGCGCTGCGTGAAAGTGAAGATAAGGATAAATTTGTTGAATTTTATGATAAATTGACTTCGCCGGAAGTATCCGTAGGTTCGAAATAATTTTATTACACTCAAAAGTAGCGTTGCAAATGCCGATTAATTTAAGTTGAACGAAGCTTATCTTAACTGTGCATCTGCTAACGCTATTTTTTTACTGCAAATAATATTTACTGAGATATAATAGAAGTACTAGATTTAAGGCGAAGGGCACTCTATGAATTTTTTTTGTGTTCACTGTATCGCTATGCTGTCTTATTAAAATCTTTCTATACTACAACTTGCGATTGTTTATTAGTAGTAAACGCTTTCAATTAGGGGTGTGCGATGAATAACCAAAAATGGACGATACCGCTTGCTGCGCTTTTTCTGGTCTTTTTATATTTGATCAGTCATTTTGCCTATTCTTATATAAAGATCCGTGGCATCGTCGGTGAAGTGGAAGACAACCCTAACGCTAAAACCTTTGCGAAGCACCATATCGTTCTGATCTCGCAGGAGTTGGACAATCCGTTCTGGCGTACGATAGAGCATGGAGCTGAGGAAGAGGCAAAAAGCTTTAATATGGATCTGGAATATACGGGACCGTTTCGACTTAATCCGACCGAGCAGACGAAGCTGTTTGACAAAGCGATTGACTCGAAGGTCGATGGTATTGTGGTTCAGGGGATTGAGATAGAGGAATATAAGCTTTTGATCGAAAAAGCGAAGGGACGGGGCATTCCTGTCATCACAGTGGATAATGATGTTTCAAGCAGCAAGCGGCTCAACTATATAGGCACGGACAACCTCGGTTCGGGGAAGAAGCTGGGCGAAATCGTTATTAAGTCGATGCTGAATTCGGGCAATGCTTCCAAACCCCAACGCATCGGAGTCATTATTGGCAGTCATGATTCTCCAAATCAACAAGACCGACTTAAAGGCTTCCTTTCTGTGGTTCAGTCGGTTCCTAGCATTAAGCTGTCGGGCGTCGGCGTTTCTAACATATCGCGTATTCAAGCAATCCAGGCGGCTGAGAAGATGCTCAGAGACGATCCCCAAATTAATGTAATGGTGGGTACAAGCGCGTTTGATGCGGTTGGCATTTTACAAGCAGTCAAAACGTTAAATATGTCTGCTCGTGTTAAAATTTTCGGCTTTGACGATCTGGATGAAACAAAGCAAGCGATCAGCAAAGGCGAGATTGAAGCGACGATCATTCAAAAGCCGGAGGATATGGGAAGGGAAGCTATAAAAGAGCTTCACGCCTATTTTGAAGGTGGCACTCCACCGCAGCAGGATCATCTGATGAGTTATGATGTATTGGATCGAAGCGAAATTGCGGGGGATATAAGTCATGAGCATTAGGACAAAGCTGTTTACGTTTCTGCTTTCAATTGTCATGCTAATGAATGTGGTGACCTTTTTCATCTATCAGAGTGGTCGTACAATTCAAGATAGCTACAATTTGATGATGGATCGCATTTTTTTGTATAAGCAGATCGCTAATTTAACGGAGGATAATCTACGGCATTTAAGCAACTATCTGATCAATCAAAATCAAGCAGCCTACGCTGATTTTTTCAACCGCAAGCAGCAGTTAAGGGAGCTAAAGGCACGTTTGGACAGTCAGCATCGCAATGAGAAGCAGAACGTTGCCGTGCAAAATTACAGTCATTTGGTGCAGTCGTTTTTTGAGGCAGAGGACGCGATTATCGGCATATTATATAGTACAGATGCCCGCAGCTATGCCCAGCAATACGAGGAAATGGAAAAAACGTCGGGGTTTATCCAAGAGGAAAACCAGCTTTTGATCGACAAGGAGCTAAGCTTCTACCAACCCCTCTATAAACAAACGTTGCTTTATACAGGACGAATGAATGGTCTTGGACAGTGGCTGTTAATCACCGATTTACTGCTCTGCATCGTATATGCCTTTTGGCTGGCCCGAAGCATTACACATCCGATTGCTAATTTGGTGAATGCTGTTCTTCAGGTATCCAGAGGTAATATGGATGTGATCCCGCCTAAAACGTTGCAGAAAGACGAGATTGGTATTTTGACCCACTCCTTTCGACAAATGCTCTCCTCTCTTAAAGAACTGATTATCAAAAACCAAGAAATGATGGAGAAGGACCGGCTTGTCAAGGATTTAGAGATCAAGGCGCTGCAAAGCCAGATTAATCCCCATTTTCTATTTAATACACTGAATGTGTTATCGAAGCTGGCCCTTTTTGAGGGAGCAATGAAGACAAGCGATTTGATTGTGTCCATGTCGAATCTGCTCAGATATAATTTGCGTAAGCTTGATACGCCTGTCACATTGCGTGATGAGGTCGAGCAAGCCAGTGAATACTTCTCCATTCAACAGACTCGATTTCGCGATAGGGTGTCGTTCGCTATTAATGTGGATGAGGAACTGCTAGACCTGCCCATTCCGTGCCTAACTCTTCAGCCCATCTTGGAGAATGCATTTATGCATGGTGTTGAAGGAATGGAGTTTGGGGCCGTTATTCGTCTCAGCATACTTCGGGAAGGGAATACAGCCGTCATTACTATTTCGGACAACGGTGTTGGGATGAGTGAGGAAACACGCTACTCACTGCTGCATTTTTCATCGGGATTCGCTTCAGACTCCCATAACGGGCAATCGACGGGGCTTGGTTCCCGCAATGTGTACCGGCGGCTGCAGTTGTTTTACGGTCAGGACGATTTACTGAACATTGCCAGTACCAAAGGTGAAGGCACGACGGTCACGATACGTCTGCCGCTGCGTAAAAAGGGGGATTCCGAAGATGTATCGGTTATTAATTGCGGATGACGAGGCGCTAGAAAGAGAAGGACTGGAATTCATTATACAGCAAATGCTGCCGGGAACATTCCAGATTATTCATGCTGAGAACGGGAGGGTGGCGATTCAACGAGCTGAGCAGCATCGTCCACATATTGTGTTGATGGATATTAAGATGCCGGGCATCGAGGGGCTTGAAGCGATAAGACAAATGAAAGAGCGTAATCCCGGCCTCAAAACAGTACTCGTTACCGCTTATGATTATTTTTCTTACGCTCAGCAGGCAATTTCACTTGGGGTTAACGAATATATTTTAAAACCGGCGAAACGAGAATTGGTAGCCAATGTGCTGCGCAAGCTGCTTCAAGAACTGGAAATGGAGGAGAACAAGCGGGAGCAGTCACTTGAAAGGCAAGAGAAGCTGTCACAGCTGATGCCGCTGGTAGAAAGCGAATTGGCGATTTTACTGATGTCCGATGCTGTACTCGAAATTGAATTGGAGCAAGCAATGTCGCTGTTGGAATTGCAAATTGACGAGGGCTTTGCGATCGCTATCGTGGGGGAGGGCGATATGGATCGCAGAAAGGTCGTCTATGCACTCAAAAATTACGGTAGAACGATGAAAACTAATTTTGTCAGCCCAATGATCGGCAGGCATGCTGCAATGTTTGTTACTTTAGAAAAAAACGCGGAAGAAAATCCGGATACAGTCGCTTTGCGAATCAAGCTATTTTTAGAGGAACAATTCAATATTGGCTTTCAGACTGCTGCTGGTTCACTTGAACAAGGGATTGAAGGATTGCGTCGTTCCTATCGTGAAGCTTTGAGCGCACTGGGAGGAACCGGCTCCTTGTTGAAGGAGGAGATGGAATGGAATACACAACAGTTAGGGCAAGATCGCGAGCAAATGCTGAGGGTTATTGACCGCGCAAAAGCATGGATTAAGGAACGGTATCATCAGGAGCTATCGATGGAGCAGGCCGCCGATTATGTCAATTTGAATCCGTTCTACTTCAGCAAGCTGTTTAAGAAACATGTGGGAGAAACGTTTATCGACTATTTAACTCGATTGCGTATTGATAAGGCCAAGGATCTCATCGGCCGTGAGGAATTAAGCTTGAAGGAAGTATGCTATGAGGTCGGTTATAACGATCCGAATTATTTTAGCCGTGTGTTTAAAAAGGTTACTGGCATGTCGCCGACTGAACACCGCAGCTTTGTAGATAGGCTAAAGCAAGGTTCTTAAGCGCGAATATAGTAAAAGGGATGAAGTATTTGCGGTAGCATGGATTTTTTTGCTAGTCTCTTGCAAAGGAATGCTATTTTATGAAAATTAGAGAAAGCGTTTTCAGAAAATGCAATCATGTCTAGTTAATTGTCAAAGGAATCCAGTTTTTAGTTTCATCATAAGCCATATTTTTATGCTATATTTGATTTGTAAGCGATTTTTCAAAAAAACAGGAGGTTTTAGAATGAAACAGAAAAAAGTATTAGGCATCATACTATTGGGGGCAATGTTGGGTCTGACTGCTTGCGGCTCTAGCACAACCACAAATGGAGGTGCAGCAACGACTGCATCCAGTACAGCTAAAGTAGATGCAGCAGCTGCTGGTTTACCTAATATCGGTGTAGCGATTTACAAATTCGATGACACATTTATGTCCGGCGTACGTGGCGCTATTGCAGATGCAGCCAACGGCAAGGCTAAGGTAGATATTGTGGATAGCCAAAACTCACAGCCGACACAAAACGATAAGGTCGATTTATTTATCACGAAGAAAGTTAACGCGCTTGCAATCAACCCGGTTGACAATACAGCTGCAAGTGTTTTGATCGACAAAGCTAAAGCAGCTAGTCTGCCTATCGTATTCTTTAACCGTGAGCCTAGCGCTGACGACCTGAAGAAATATGATAAAGCTTATTATGTAGGCGCAAAGGGTTCCGAATCCGGAACAATGCAAGGTCAAATTTTGGCTGATTATTGGAAAGCCCATCCAGAAGCAGACAAAAACAAAGATGGTAAAATTCAATATGTCATGCTGACTGGCGAACCGGGACATCCTGATGCTGTAGCACGTACGAAGTTCTCTATCGACGCTATTACCGCGGCAGGCATTCAAGTGGATAAACTAGCAGAAGATACAGCGATGTGGGATCGCGTCAAGGGTCAAGAGAAAATGGCAGCATTCCTAGCGGCAAATGGTGATAAAATCGAAGCTGTTCTTGCTAACAATGATGACATGGCACTCGGTGCAATCGAAGCGCTAAAAGCAGCGGGATACTTTAAAGACAATAAATTTATGCCAGTCGTTTCTGTTGATGCAACTGCAGCAGGTCAACAAGCTTTGACAGACGGCACATTACTTGGAACTGTACTAAATGATGCGAAAAACCAAGGTAAAGCAACATTGAATTTGGCTGCTGTGCTTGCACAAGGCACTGCATTATCTAAAGAAAGCGTAGGCTATGATATTACGGACGGGAAATATATCTGGGTTCCTTACAAAAAAATCCTGAAAGAAAATATCGCTGACGCGAAGTAATTGAAACGATGATAAGGGCAAGGGTTGCGCGCTTGCGTTGCAATCTCTTGCCTTATCTCTCGTTTTCTAGCACAAAATGCAAAATGGATTAACCGGAAGGAAGTGAAAACATGGCTGGAGACCAATACTTACTAGAACTTAACAGCATTTCCAAGGAATTTCCGGGCGTTAAAGCACTAGATGACGTAACCTTGAAGGTTCGTCCAGGCACGGTTCATGCCTTGATGGGTGAGAACGGCGCGGGCAAATCTACTTTAATGAAATGTTTGTTTGGGATTTATAAACCCGATGGCGGGGAAATTTATATCAGTGGAGAAAAGAAAGAGATTAATAACTCGAAGGATGCCTTAGATTGTCGCATATCAATGATTCACCAAGAGCTGCACCCTGTTCCTTTTAGAAATGTCATGGAAAATATTTGGCTAGGCCGTTTTCCAACAAAGGGTCTTGGACCATTGCAATTTATTGATCACAAAAAAATGTATAAAGATACAGAAAGCTTGTTTGAAGAGCTGGATATCGATATTAATCCGAAAACACTTGTTGGCACACTTTCCGTATCCAAAATACAATCTATCGAAATCGCCAAGGCCGTTTCCTTTCATTCTAAACTTATTGTTATGGATGAGCCAACTTCCTCTTTGACAGGAAATGAAGTGGAGCAGCTTTTTAAAATTATTAATGAGTTGAGAAGCCGTGGGGTCGCTATTATTTATATATCCCATAAAATGGAAGAAATTCTGCGTATTTCAGACGAAGTCACCATTATGCGGGATGGCAAGAAGATTGGTACGTGGGACGCAGCTGAATTAACGACGGATATCATTATTTCCAAAATGGTCGGGCGGGATTTGAAGGAACGCTTCCCTGAACGGGATAATACACCGAGTGGCGATATCCTTCGCGTGGATGGCTTGACCTCGACGAATCCCAAATCATTCTCGAATATATCGTTTGCGCTGCGTAAAGGTGAAATTCTTGGTGTTGGTGGATTGGTTGGCGCACAGCGCACCGAACTGATTGAAGCAATCTTCGGGCTTCGCGCTTTGTCATCGGGCAAAATTTTCATCCACGACAAAGAGGTTTCGATCAAATCGCCGATTGATGCCAAACGCCATAAGATCGCACTTCTTACGGAAGAACGCCGCACAACAGGTATTTTTCCAGTATTGTCGGTACAAATCAATACGATTATTGCCAATTTGGATCGTTATAAAACGCCTTATTTTCTGCTTGATGAAAGAAAGATGAATCGGGATGTTAGAGAAAACGTGGAAAAATTCCGCACTAAAACACCTTCGATCAAGACACTGATGCGCAACTTGTCGGGTGGCAATCAACAAAAAGTACTTCTCTCCAGATGGTTACTTACCGAGCCGGACATTCTGTTGTTGGACGAACCGACTCGCGGCATTGATGTCGGGGCGAAGTTCGAAATCTACACCATCATTGCTGAATTGGCAAAGCAAGGAAAAAGCATCATTATGATTTCTTCGGAAATGCCCGAGCTTATAGGTATGTCGGATCGGATTATGGTCATGCGAGAAGGCAAGCTTTCTGGAATTGTAGACAGGGAAGACGCGACAGAAATAGAAATAATGAGGCTGGCCGCACAGACTTCGGCCTAACGGAGGATTTTTCACTATGCAAACAAAAAATATTCGAGGATTTGTTTCCCAAAACATGATTTATATTGTGCTTGTCGTTTTAGTCATAGGTATTGCTTTAAAAAATCCGGATTTTTTATCTATCCGCATTCTGCATGACATCTTACTGCAATCGTCCACGCGAGCGATTATCGCTCTGGGTGCGGGATTTATTCTGATTACGGCAGGAACGGATTTGTCGGCAGGCCGAGTGGTCGGATTGACGGCAGTATTGTCGGCCTCCATGCTGCAAAATCAGGATTACGCACGGCGATTTTTCCCGCATATGGCACAAATACCGGTGATCATACCGATTGTGATCGCTATTATAGCAGGGCTTCTTGTAGGATTAATAAATGGCGTTATCGTTGCAAAGTTTAGCGTACCACCCTTTATTGCTACATTAGGTACGATGGTGGCTGTTTATGGCTTAAATTCGCTTTACTTTGATATGAAGCCAAATCAATCGCAACCGATTGGCGATTTGCGGCATGATTTTACAAATATCGGCTCTGGATTTATTGGAAAGAGTGGGCCCTATTCGATCCCATATATCGTTATTATTGCCGTTGTGATTGCTGTTATCGTCTGGATTATTTTTAACAAAACGAAGCTGGGGAAGAACATGTATGCTATCGGCGGCAACATCCAAGCGGCAAAAGTATCCGGTATTAACGTCAGTAAAAACCTTATGACGATCTATGCGATTGCGGGTGGGCTTTACGGTTTGGCTGGTGTACTGGAAGCTGCAAGAACCGGCGGGGCAACGAACAACTATGGTAACATGTACGAGCTTGATGCGATTGCCGCATGCGTTGTAGGCGGAGTATCCACCTCGGGTGGGATCGGCACCGTACCTGGTATTATGGCGGGAGTTTTGATTTTCGGCGTAATTAACTACGGCTTAACGTTCATCGGTGTCAGCCCTTATTGGCAGCTTATTATTAAAGGCTTAATTATTGTAACGGCAGTGGCGTTCGACATTCGCAAATATTTGGCTAAAAAATAAGCATACAAGGGTAAACCTTTGTCACTTATGCATTATTCCACGCAGAAGGATACGAAAAATTATGATTCCGAAATGTTCGGGGTCTTTTTTTCTTCATTATTCGAAGGCGATTTCTAGGGGGGAATAAAATGAACGTTGGTGTAGGACTAAAAAGTAAAAAAATTCGCAGCATGCGTCGAATTGTTGGCTCGCTTAGCGGCAAATTGATCGGGGCCTTTACGGTTGTTGCTCTATTGGTTGGATTGACATGCGGTTTATCTCTATCATTCCTGCAGCGCATTGACCATTCTTACATAAGGCTATTGAGCGAACACACAATGGTTGTTGAGAAGGCGTCAGAGATTCGCGGGCAGACGCAGGTTCAGAACAGTTTATTGTTTAACTATTTAATCGATCCAAGCAAAGATAAAGATCAACAGCTCAGGGAGGCTAACGTTAAGCTTACTGCGCTTATTAAAGACATGTCGAAAGGTGTCAGCGGAGAAGACCAACTTAATATGGTACAGACGATGCAGGATTCGAATGACACATTCGCTCGGCTGGTAAAGAAGGTCCTTGATTATGCGGATCGCAACCAGTTGGATTTAGCGAAAACGGAAGCTAAAACATGGGCGGTGCCAACTACTGAGACGCTTACTAAATCAGCAGATCTCCTGGAGCAGACGGAAAAAAATCTTATGACAGTGGAAGTTTCCAAAAACGGTAAATTGGTCAAAGTGACGAATCAGACACTGATAGCAGTCAGTGTGGCTGCGCTGATATTCGCGCTCGTGATCGGTTTTTTGCTGTCGAGAATGATTGTGCGCCCTATGCGCGGTATGGTTCAGGCCGCAACACAGATTGCCGACTGCGATTTAACTGCAGCAGACCTCCATATACGCAACAATGACGAAATTAGCGAAACGGCAAACGCTTTTAATCGGATGAAAGCGAATTTACATCATGTGATTGGACAATACGGCAGCAGTTCGAAGGAGATTGCGGTTACGGCACATAAGCTTGGCTTGCATACTGACTTGATGTGGCAATCTTCGGAACGTATTTCCACCGTCATGCAGGAAATTTTTGCAGGAACGGAAATGCAGTTGGAAAGCGCAGAACGTGGGGCAGGCATGACGGAACATATGTCCGAAGCGGCCCATGAAATCGCAACGGCATCCGCAACGGCCCAGCAAACATCGAATCTAGCTTTAGAGGCAGCAGGCACTGGTCAAAAGGCGATCAACCTTACGGTAGAGCAAATGAACGTCATTCACAACAATATGCAAGAATTAACTGACCGCGTTCAGCAGCTCGCCAGCCGTTCAGAGCAAGTCGGGCAGACGATTGGCTTGATTTCAAGCATAGCGAAACGGACAAATATGCTGGCGCTAAACGCATCAATTGAAGCGGCTCGCGCCGGCACTGCAGGTAAAGGCTTCGCCGTTGTCGCGGACGAGGTTCGCAAGCTGTCGATGCAGACAGACCTAGCGGTTAGAGAGGTAGCAGGCTGGGTGGGTATGATTCAAGCAGAGACAGGGCATGTTATTCATTCTACTGAAGCCGGCATGAAAGAGGTAGACATTGGAATCCATGTGGTTGGAGATGCAGGTATAGCGTTTCAGCACACCCTGGATGCAGTAAATCATGCGGCGGTTCAATTCGCTAAAGTATTCGAACAAACGGAACACATTGTGCTGCAAACAAAGTCAGCGTCAGAAGCGATCGGTTCCATTGATGATGTGGCCAAACAGACTGCGGCCGGCGCCCGTGTCGTATCTAAAGAAGTCTCATCTCAGGTAGGACGAATGGAGGAAATTGTACAGGTTGTTGCGTCACTGAACACCTTGGCAGTTGAGCTTCAGGAAGTAATCGGTAAGTTCCGGATTTAGAGTAAACCTTCTTACCGAGTATTTCTCGTGTAAGGAGGTTTTTTTTCAGCATGGCTTGGTTTATGTTAGAATAAAATAGGAAAAGCACAGTGCAGCGTTTAGAAAGTAAGGGGAGATGGAAGCTTTGGTTCATAAAGTATTGATGTTTGTGACGGATTTAGGTTATTGGGGCATTATGTTTGGACTAATGATCGAAATAATTCCTAGTGAAATTGTACTTGCTTATGCTGGGTATCTTGTTCAAAGGGGAGATATTAACTTTACGGAAGCTGTCATTTTCGGTGTCATTGGCGGCACTATTGCACAAATTTTCGTCTATTGGATTGGTCGTTATGGGGGCAGACCTTTTCTGAAGAGGTATGGGAAGTATTTGCTTATTAAGGAGAAACATATAGATATAGCTGAGAATTGGTTTAATCGTTACGGTACGGGAGTTATTTTTACGGCTCGATTTATTCCGGTTGTACGTCATGCAATTTCAATACCAGCAGGTATCACTCGCATGTCATTGGGTCGCTTTACTTTATATACTGGTTTGGCAATCATTCCCTGGTCCATACTGTTTATTTATTTGGGTAAAACCTTGGGTAAAAATTACAATGATATTAACCAAAAAGCGGCACCCTATGTTTTGCCTATAATTTTAGGAGCTATAGCCTTGACAGTGCTATATTTTGCCTATATATTTCTACGTCGAAAAAGTAGTAAACAAGAAATTCAAGGCTACATAGGTGAGAAGAATACGGCCCTTCAGTTGAAAAATATCGGCAGCGAATATAGGGTTCTGCATAGTAAAAATATCCGTTCGCGCGGAGCCGTGCAAGAAATCGATCATCTTGTCATTGGTCCGAATGGTCTTTTTCATATTGAGACGAAAAATTGGCATGGTACGATTCGTTTTACAGAGCAAGGTGTGGAGCGCAGTCTGCCTGAGCATCACGTAGATAATCCAACGGAACAGCTTACCCGCCATGAATTTATATTGAAGGAGCTGCTGCGCGCAAACAAGATCGAAGCGGAAGTCGTGGGCATCCTGAATTTCTCGGATCCACAGAGTGAAATAATCGGCAGCAGCCCGTTGTTTGTAACCGTTAGGGTGGATCAATTGCTCCAAACAATCACAAAGTATAAAACGGAGAAATTATTGAGCAGTGATCAAATACGAGCTATAGTAAAATTGCTGGAGTCACATAGCCAGTAGAGCGTCAAGTAAAAGACGTCTATTTGGACTCTTGTTCATATATTTGGTAAACTAAAACAGAAGTGTGAGATAAAATATACGGAGTTTTCTACCCATACAAACGATGAAAACTACCCATGGGAGGCATTCAAATGGCAATTAGTTTATCAGCAAAGCTAAGAACAGGAATTAAGCCGCAGCAATTTATCGATGGAATGGAGAAGAATAAGGAAGGCTTCTTGAATTGGTACAACAGCTTTACTTGGGAAAGCAAAGAAGATGAAGAATATTTTGCTTCCTTAAAAAATCGTGATGATCTGCGCTGCTTAATTATAAGCGCAGAATGGTGCGGCGACGTAGTTCGCAATGTGCCTGTCGTATTTCGTGCTTTAGAGAATAGCGGTATTCCAGTTGAAGTATTGATTATGGAACAGCATTTGGAGACGATTGATCAGTTTCTGACCATGGGCGGAAGAGCCATTCCCATCGTTATTTTTACAGATACGAGTGGAGTAGTATTAGGACATTGGGGACCGCGTCCACAGCACGTACAGGCGATTATGAAAGAGTTTAAAAAGAACAATCCAGATCGCGAAGCGGCGGATTATAATGAGAAAATCGGAGTTGCGCGCGCAGAAATGGGTAAACAATACGGTGAAGGCACGGGTTATCAAGCGATTATTGTTAGTGAATTGCGCGACTTGATCTCTTCGTTATAGGACCAAAGCCATGATCAGTATTGAATCCCTATCTTTGGGACCCCTACAAACCAATGCATACTTGCTTACGGATATGGAACGCAAAAAAGCTGTCATTATTGACCCGGGTATGAACCCGCAGTCCCTGATACGCAGATTAGCAGACTTAGAAGTGGAAGCGATTTTGTTGACGCATGCTCATTTTGATCATATTGGCGGAGTGGATGAAATTCGTAAATTGAAGGGCTGTCCGGTTTATCTTCATGATCTTGAGGCGGATTGGCTGACCGACGCGAAGAAAAACGGCTCTGCTCGTTGGTCGGATGTTACATCCCCGATTACAACGGAAGCGGCAGAGTTTGCACTAGACGAGGGTCAGGTCCTGGAATTCCTGGGCTGCAGCTTTAAGGTAATGCATACACCCGGACATTCGCCGGGAAGTGTTAGCTTTTTATGGGAAAACCATTTATTCAGCGGGGATGTTTTATTTAAAATGTCGGTGGGGCGCACGGATTTAGCAGGCGGCAGTGATCGTGCATTACTCGATTCCATTCATAATAAATTATTCAAGCTGAATGATGACGTGAAGGTTTATCCCGGACATGGTCCGCGAACCACCATTGGTTATGAGAAAGCGAACAATCCATACGTATAGTGCAGAGGGGGACACCGGATGTCCCCTTTTGTATTCGATTGAATCGACTCCCAGCATCGCTTATCCTGCCTATTTGTAATCAAAATGTAACATGCGCTTTATGTTCTTTTAATAATGTTAGCCTATAATAATAAACAACCCCCCTTTTTTAAAATATATTTTTGACCCGCGGCCCGGTGCTTGCGGGTTATTTTTTAGTGAAAAGTACAATTCTTGCTTACCTTTTCCAAATATGATATAGTAAAGCGACTTTTAATAAAGTGGTGAATGATATGATAAACGGATCTGAATGTAAACAAACTATAAAAGATTATAAACCTTGACCATAAGCGGTCAAGGTTTTTTTGTTTCCTGAGGGCAATATATATGGGGGAGGGAATAAGTTATGGCTACGGATAAAAGTCGATCTAATTTTGCCATTTGGGTAAGTCTTATAAGCAATATTTTTCTAATGTTCTTAAAGCTGGCCGTTGGTTTTTTATTCCATAGCCAAGTTCTTATTGCGGATGGCGTACATAATGCAGGCGATGTGATTGCGAGCACCGCAGCTTTTATTTCGATGCAGATTTCTAAAAAACCGGCCGATGCAGACCACCCTTATGGACATGGAAAAGCAGAAGTATTGAGTTCAGGTTTGGTTGCTTTGATTTTAGGATTAGCTGCGCTCTTTATTGCCTTTGAATCGATCAAAGCTTTTTTTGAACCCCCTTCAGTAGCTAGTGGCATTGCTTTCTTGGCAGGTTTAATTTCACTTGTCTGGAAACAAGCGCTTTATTCTTATACGATCCGTATTGGGGAAAAGGTAAGAAGTAAAGGATTAATCGCAACGGCCAATGATCATCTTGCCGATGTCTATGCATCGATCGCAGTCGTATTCGGCATCGGACTTGCGCTTATAGGCGATTATTTTAAAATTGAATTTCTTGCATACGGTGATCCTTTTGCAGGAATCATAGTCTCCATTTTCATCATGAAATTGGTTATTCGCATGGCGCTGGAAACGACTGATATTTTAATGGAAAAAAATGTATCACAGGATAAACAAAATCAGTACGTCCTGCTGATTCAATCGATTTCTCAAGTAAAATCAATTGACCGATTAAGGGCAAGAGAACACGGTCATTATATTCTTGTAGATGCAAGAGTCAGCGTGCCTGGGGATCTTACCGTTAAAGAAGGACATGATATTAGCCGCTTAATTCGCAATAAAATTATCGAAAATCATCCGGATGTAGATGAAGTTTTAGTACATTTAAATCCTTGGTATAGTACGGAGAATTCTCGTAAGAGCGAAAGTTGAACCTGCCTAGCCTTATCTGCATATCATGTGAAAAACGTGGTAACAGGAGGAAAAGCAATGTCGGATGCGTTTGTTGCTCGATCTTTAGATGAAATAAGATTTTGGTCCCGTATTATGAAAGAACATTCATTTTTCTTGAGGTTAGGTTTTCGATGTGAGGATACCCAGCTTATTAACGATGCAAATTACTTTTACAAATTATTTGAAGGAATTGAGCAGCGATCCCATTCCTTTCGTTTAGATACTGACCCCTCTACTATCCAGAAGTTTAACGTTGAAGTTCATACTGCCGCATCCCATATCTGGGCATTTAAAAGAAAAATATTGGGACTTCTGCTAACCTGCCAGCTTCCGGGACAAAACAACTTTCCATTACTAGTAGATCATATAAGCAGAGAGGCATTTTACTTTAGAAATCGTTTAGAAGAATTGAACCAAGGTAAACTTGAAACACTAGCGGATGCGATCATCGATGAAAACGTATTTTTCTTAAGAATAATGGCGGATCATGCCAAATTCATCGGGCACCTGCTTGATCCTTCCGAGCGCAAGCTTGTTGAGCAAGCTCGTGAATTTAGTCATGATTTCGATCAATTGCTGTTTCAAGCGAGGGATTTAGATTCCATGCGCCCGCAATCTCAAACCAATCCGCTGCTGGGTCAATTTCTCGATCAGAACAAAGTATCCGTCAAATCATTGAGGGATTTTAAGCAAACCGCAAGGGATCTTATTGATCAATGTAAAATAAAGAGTATTATCCATCCTCTGTTAGCGGATCATGTATTCCGTGAAGCAGAACGGTTTTTAGAAATTATTGAAATGTTTGACCGCGCATTAACTGGAAAGGGAAATCCCTTGTTAATCCATTAGACATAGTATAAAAAACAGCTGTAAATCAAACAGCTCAGGCTGTTGAGAAACCTCGATGTTACAGATATGTATATCGGCTTCGGCCACTGCTTGAAACTGCATCCTCTTATTAGACGAAGGAAACGATGCATTTTCAAAGGTGGCGCGTAAACTCTACGCTCGACATACAAATCTTTCACTTCAGGTTCCTCAACGCCTTTTTTTGTTTAGACAGCCCTTGAAAAGCTATACTACAATCATTATGGAGGCTGAGCGACTGGATTTAGTATGTTTATAACTTAAAATCTGTGAGATAATGTTAATGGATTTGTTCAAAAAATGGCGACGAGGAGTAATGGGTGTGCTTGTAAAGTTTACGTGCCGACTTTGAAAATGAGGTTCCCCCTTCGTCAATTCAAGAAGCTCATTCATTACGCAACATAGCTATACTTTGAACACACTCTTAAAGATTATAATATCTTATTGTAGGAGGCATAATGAAAAGCGCAAATCCATATTTATTTGTCGATCACTGCAAAGAAGTAATCGAGTATTATCAAGGTATTTTTGGCGGGGAAATAAAAAATGTTCAGCTGGCGGATAGTATTGAAATGTTTAAGGGCCATGAAGGCAAGTATTTGCATGTTGAACTTCATCTTGGAGAAAGCATCATTCATTTTTCAGATGTTTTCGGCAGTGTAACTAAAGGCGATAATGTCAAAATAACATTAGAGTTTGAGAATGAAGCAGAAATTAGAAGAGTATACGCTTCGTTAATTGTGGACGGGCATGCTTCTTTAGAATTGCAAGATACATTTTGGGGAGCTATACATGCCAATGTTACCGATAAATATGGGATCGGTTGGCTTCTTAATTATCAAAAATGAAATTGAATCGAAAGGAAGATGATATGTTAACTATTAATGAATTTTCTGTGGAAATTATAAAAGACCCATTTGGTATTTTGACAGGTGAGCGTTATGAATTTGTGCTAGGCATTGAGGTACCTGAGGATGACGATTTATACTCTGAAAACGGGCTTTACCTAAAGGTTGTGTATCTAGTAGATGAAGGCCGATCAGAGATAATAAAATACGAATTTTTCGAAAATAAGACAGAACAATATCTCGATCTGGAGATGGAAGACGATGAAAAAGAAGTCGTAACTGCTTTTTGCAAAGATCATTATTTAGAAGCCATTCAATAATTTTTGGACAAACGCTACCGTCTTACTGCTAACGCGCAACAATATTGGTTGCGTGTTAGCAGTGTAAAAGACGGCGTAGCCGTTTATCCTTGTAACCGAAAGGGCGAGTCGATACTGCTCGCTAAAACGAGAATTGCATATTAAAGTCATGGGACCGATTCAACTCGAAGTATTGACGAGTGTGTTGAAGACCCGTTATGGTCTGCAAGTGCGATTTGGAAGATTATCCATGCAGATTAGTTCGTTAACCAAAGGCCGCGCCACATTCGCAACATTTTTTTCAGGCTATGAAGAATGCCCTGCAGACTTTATTGTTGAACGTCCTCGTCGAGGGGTCAATCCGCTTGATCAAGCAAAGTATATCCTAAGCTTTCGCAAGGCGCTTCAAGGATAAAAAACGAAGAAAGCCGCGAGTGTTCATTTGACTCGCGGTTTTTTTTGCGATGGACGGAATCCTACAGTTTTGCTTAAGGGGTGCCCTTACTGACCCAAAACTTAATATTATCCCCTTTTACTCCTGGGGTATCAGGTTCAGGGTCTTGCTTGAATACGATGCCTTTGGCCTCTGAGTTGGCTTCAATTACGAAGCTGTAATGGAGCCCGAAGGATAAAGCTTGTTTTTCCGCATCCGACTGTGTCATTCCAACAAGTTTGGGAATTGTGATATTCTGGCTCTGTCCTCCGTCGACTGGTGCTTCTGTTGACTGTTGAGGTTCCGCTGTTATTTGCGGAGTGGCTTCCTGGGCAGGATTACTCGAATCGGTAGCCGTTATGGATGGATTCCGTTCAGATTTGTGAGGCGGCCATAGAACCCAGATTAAAAGAATGACAACAATCAAGCTCGATGCAATGATGATCGGCTTTTTCTTGTAGAAGGGTATTGTCTCTTCCACCATAAAATCAGACTCTGGCGGAATGCTTTCTATTATCACATTAGCGGTTGCAGTCCGTTGTTGGGTTTGAAGTCTGGATAAAGCAGCGGCATCAGGAATTGGAGCATTTACAGGTTGTTCCTTCTCGGTTGATCTATTGGCTTGCGACAGGTCTTGAAGACCAAAGATAAGTGATGATAAGGATGCCTTCCCCTGATAAACACGTCTAACCAGCTTGATGAGCGCTTCCTTTTGCTCCGCTGAAGCCTGATGAAGACCGACTCGATAAAGATAGGTGTCAAAGGCTTCGTCGGGATCCTGGATTTCTGCCAATCCGGAAAAGAGCTGAATCATTAAATTGCATAATCCAATCGCCCCGATGGTTTGCGGTTCTCCGTCTTCCCAATAATTAATAACCGATAATCGCTCATCCTCGCTTAACCATAAATTTTCAGCTGCTACAGAAAAACCAGTGATTTGTTCTTCCATAGCATCCAGTATAGACACACCTAAATCGGCAACTAGTGTGATGATCCGCGGAAATGTCCAAATTTGCTGCTTCAGCCCATGAATCAATGGTTTACCTTGGATATATTTCAGTACGATTAGAATAGAATCTTCCTCAAATGAGGTATCGAAAATATGTAGAAATCCGTCATGGGCTAAAGTTGAAGCTTTCCTGAGCTTGCAGACATATTCATCATCCGATGCTCCTTGTTGATTTTTCGTTGTATATAGGAGCACTTCACGCTGCAAGGAGGTATCTTCTCCGTTATATAATAATCCGTTGGATAAAGCTAGTATTTGCGAATGGGCCACATATCGTTTTCCGATGAATAGATTCATGTTTGCATTCCTTCCTCTCATGTCTGTATTGTGAGTTCACTAAGAGTCTAGTTTTACATTTCTAGTAAAGTATAATATACAATGAAAAATGAATGCAATCCTAAAAGGGAATCTATATTGTCATTATCGGATGAAAGTCAGGAACAGCTTAATCTTTTTTCCCATATGGAAAATATTTGTAGACAACTCCGTTTATTTTTGCTATAGTCATTTTACAAATTATAAATCAATGTTGTTTGCGAAGGACGCAAACTTGCGGAGTACAATCCGTGGGTTGCGTCCTTTTTATTTTTAGGAAATGGGGTGAGGATATCGGATTTTTTTGGCGCAGATGGCTCGCATACGCGATTGGCTTCCTGTTTATATGTTTTTCACTCTATTTGTATGTTCAATTTACGAATCAATATAAAGAAACGGTGACGACCATGAGAACGTTAAAGCCTTTACGCCCACTGCAGGCTGGGGAAGTAATGAGTGAGAATATGGTGCAGAGCGTTGTTATTCCGATAGCAGCGCATGATACACATGCGATTACAGAGATGAATGATATTCGCGGCAAGAAACTGAAAGTTCCTTTGAGCACGGGCGATGAGTTTGCGGATTGGAAGCTTGCTGATGTGTTGATTGCTCCAGATAACGAACAGCGATACTTCTCCTTTAAAACAGACGCATTGCAAAATGTCGCTAATATGGTTCGTCGCGGGGATCGTGTGGATGTGTGGGTTGAGTTTGAGGTGCCGAAGCGTTATACAGATGAACAAGGGGAGAAACATTGGTTAGGGAGTATCAAGCTTCTGGAAAATGTACTTGTGGCGGATGTCAAAAGTCCGGAGGGCGCGGAGGTAGTCGATACCAATGATGCCAATCGAGCCTTTCAGAATGTGCATATAGGGGTATTGCAAAATAATATACCGGATATGGAGCAGTTTCGCGCAAAGCCCAATGCCAAGCCGGAAGAAAATACTTATATTATGACAGCAGAGGAATATAACGTGTATGTGATTGGCACATTATCTGGAAAAATCAAGCTTTCTTTAGCTAATTTGTTTACACCCAGCAAGGAGCATTCTAAGGTTTCAGATAGTTTTTACCAATTTCAAAACACGGATTTTTTCAATAAAGAAACAAAAATGCAGGCAAATTGAAAGGGATGGATGGTTTTGAAATTACTTGCTGCACTGTGCAATGCCGAACAAATTGATTTTTTGACTGATTTAACAAAATCATCGATAGACAACCAAATCGTTACGGTTCAAAGCTATGAACAATTCATTTTGAAAATGGAAGGGACTTATGATCGCATAGCGGTTCACTGTGATTTATTCCAATGCACATACCCGTGGGAATGGATGGTAGATCTTAAAATTCGCCAGCCGCAAGCTCGTATTATGATCGCATTATCAACCAAATCGTATGATTCCATTTACAACGATGTCATAACTCGTCTAGCTGTTGATTTTGATTTTACGATTGTTCCGCTGGGCTTATCCGAACAGGAAATCGCCGAAAAATTTGCTCAAGGCTTGTTAAATTATCCGCTTGCGCTTCCAAGCAAAAGAGCGGCTCTAATTACTTTAATCTCAGCATCATCCAAGGATGGAGCGACAACATTGGCTGTCAACACTGCACTAACTCTAGCGAAAACGACATCGCTTAAAATTGGCTTATTGGATTTGAATTTGAAAGCACCGGACATTAAAGATAATTTCAATATTGCGCAAGCTAGAAAAAGCTTATTTTCACTTCGGCCCAAATTGAATTCCAATTCCATTACGTCTGTAGACCTTATGGAACATTGCTATACCTACAAAGGGTTTAAGAATTTATATTTGCTGCTCGGAAGCCATCGTCGTGATACCGCTGGAGACCTGACGATTGAGCAAATGAAGAATTTAATCGATGTTGCACGACGAACCTTTGATATTGTTATCGCCGATGTGCATACTTTTGCTGATAACGCAGCCACTATATATGCTATTAAACACGCAGATCACAGATGGATTGTCACACAGCCGAATTATGTGAGCTTCAAATCCAGTTGGGTCGATTGGTATGACTGTTATTGGCGTCATTGCGGGTTGGAAAAAGACAGCTTTTCCTTGATTGTGAATCGGATGAGTGTAAATAGTGGAATGAAAGCAAGCGCAATTGAAGCGGACTTAGGAATCAAGCTTTTAGGTGTGATTTCTAATGTTATGGGCGGTGAAGGGATAAAGGCGGTTAATGAGGGATTGCCTTTGCTGCTTGCTGAGAATAATGGAGCATTCACCAAGGAGATGAATGTGATTGCATCGAGATTATTAGAACGAATTGGTATAGAATTTTCAGATGCACCAAGCGATAATAAGCAGGCTTTTGGGTTTTTGAGCAAAATCGTATCGGTTATGACTGCTAAATTGTAAGTGGAAATGAGGGGAGGCAATGTCCATCACGTTAAAAAATAGGCTGGCTATGAAACCGCGAAATCAGATCAATGTAAAGGAGGAAATGTTAAGTGAGGAGTCCAGTGATGTAAAGATAGAACATAAGCTGAAAAAGCATGGTAAGCACTTTTTTCAGGTGTTGGCTTTGCCTGAAGCTGTAAATTTGATCTACGAGCACATCACGGAATTATCGAAAAGCAATGAAGAATTACGTCAATTTGTTTTGGATGCGGGCTTAGGAAACCCCATTGCTCAAGAGAAAATGAAGGCTATAGTACATAATTTGTTGCTTGAACACCGGATTGTAGTGGAGGAAGCGACATTAATTGAACCGATGAACGCAACCGAAAGTATTTTTGCTCAAACATGCGGAGCAGGTCTTTTAGAGGATTTATACCGCTTGAAGGATGTGGAAGAAGTACAGGTTGTCGGTACGGAAATATTCATTATTCGGAATGGTGAATCATCGCTGCATCCGCGAAAATTTGCATCCGTTCAGGACGTTCGTTTGCTGCAGGATCGCCTTGCTCTTTGCGGGAAAAAGCCGATAAATGAGAAAAATCCTGTTTTGCAATCTTATATGTATAATCGGTCCCGTCTTGTGATGGCACGCGAAAATTATTCGGATGTGCCGTTGATCTGTATCCGTAATTTTATTGTGCGTGATGTTACTTTAAGCTCTTTGGTGCAATTGGGGACGATAAATCCGTGGATGGAGGAATTACTTGGTTTTTTTGTGCAATTCCATGCTTCCATGATTGTGGGTGGAAGTACCAATACGGGCAAAACGACATTCTTGTTTGCATTAGCTCAGCAAATACCGGCAAGAGAACGTATTATCACCTTGGAGAAGGAATATGAAATTTCCTTGCGTGAACGGCTGAAGGGACAGCGGAATATCGTTTCATTGCGAGAGGTTGTAGAGAATGAATTGCCGATGGAAGAAGCCTTTAAACCGATTTTAGTGATGTCGCCCAAGTGGGTTGTGATTGGGGAAGCCAAAGGCGCGGAAGTATCGCAAATGATCCAAGGCAGCTTAAGGGGACACGATATTATGGGGACCATGCATACCAAATACCGCGAATCCTTTATGTCTGATGTGGTGGATATGGTCAAGCAGGATGGGAGAAATCACGATGATGGCAATTTAAAGAGCCGCATTGCTCGTGCGTTCAACATTATTATTTTTTTGCGATTGGTTTTGATTAACGGGGTTAATCGTCGAATCGTTACGGAAATAACGGAATTATATGCAGATTCGGAGGATCGGGTTTATGTTAATCCGTTGATTGTTTGGAATTATGAAACGAAGGATTGGGAAGCAACAGGCAATAAATTGAGCAAATATATCATGGAGCATATGATAACCTTCAATGCGGATATTCAAGTGTTCCAAAGGTTAGGTGTTTACTAATGCTTGGATTTTATCAAGGCTTGTCCTTTGGTTTATGGCTCCTGGGCAGTTGTTTTGTAGCACTGCAGCTGATTTATTTTTTAAATCGTAAATTGGTTACTCTACAGCGTCTGCGAATTTTACAACGGAATCATAGCTCAGTGGAAACTTTCTCCATCTATCAGTTTGCTATGCTGCGTAAATTTAAAGATATCGTTGCCATAGCGGGAATTGCGTTGTCTCCTACAATGATCATCGGCTTATCTGTAATCGGCTTTTGTACGGCTTTCTTTAGCTCGGAGAGTATTGTCCATATGCTGCAAATTCACTTCGCTGTGGGAGTAGATCGGACTTTGGATGCAAATCCTTTATTATTAAATGGTGTTTTCGCTCTTCTTGTTGGTTCAATACCCTATTTTTATGTGTTTTTTAAATTACAGCGCACACGGCAGCAGCTGGCTCTTTGCATGATCTCCGCTGTGCAGAATTTTATTGGCATCTACAATCCAAAACATACACTGGCTGAATTAATCACAAAAGCGAGCCGAACGATGCCGCTGGAAATGAAAGGGGAGTGGAATATTCTAGAGATGGCGATTCGTTCGCGAAGTATGAAGGAGGCTTTATATAGCTTCGCTCAGAGAATTGATAATGGCTGGGCCGAAGATTGGGCCGATATTTTATTAGTGAAAGGGGAGTATGGTAACGATATTACCAAATCCTTGCACAAGCTGGTTAGAGAAATGCAGACGGCAAAAAGCAATGAAGAGAAACGGCAAGCGGTTATATCGATTTATCGCATTGGCACGACACTGATGGTTTTTGCTGCTTTTTTGATCATTGGCTTCAATATTTATGCGGATGGGAACAACTACAAGTATTATTTTCTCGATACCAAAGGCAAGGCGATTATGATCACATCATTGTTTATTTTATTTGGTTCGCTTGTTGCCGTAATTTTATCCGGACGAAAAAGGATTTGATCAACCATGCGTGATGCTTGGATAACTAGCTTCGCTGCACCGAGTTTTTTTGTTGTTGGACTAACCCTAATTGTATTTCATTTTATCCGAGGTCTTCAACTGAAACGTTCGGGTAGATTGTCTGCTTATCGCAAATTTCGCATAAAGTCGAAGTGGTCGGAGTGGGTAGAGAAATGGCTGGAGAAGGAAGAGGTAACGAAAAGCGGTCGAAGGTTGAAAGAAAAATTGAAGCTTGCGGGGAATCCATGGGGGTTATCCGTGCTTTATTTTCAAGGTATTAAGCTTTGCTTGGTGTTGCTTGCAACCTTTTATTATGTGATGCTATTTTTTCTGCGTTTTATCGTAAATCACCGTTTGGGAGATATCCCTATTTTTCAGTATACAGCCATTTTGTTGTTTATTTGGTTCATACCCGATCTGCTGCTGATCCTCTTGGCAAGGCGAAGAAAGACAATGCTTTTATTTGAAATTTCTCGATTTTCGCATCGTCTTACGTTGTGCATTACGGAAAAGGCGGAATTAAGGGAGGTGATTATGCGTGCAGGAAGAACGCTTAAAGTATTGAAGCCCTATCTGCTCGAACTGAGTATTCAATGGAACAAAAATCAATATGAAGCGATACTCCAACTCGGTCGGCAAGTAGGGATCACGGAGATATATCCGCTGATTAATACTTTAGTCGCAGTAAGTAATGTAGAGAGTACTGAAGTCGCCAAAATGCTGGAACAGCAGGTAGATAATATTGATAAAACCTTGGAGCACGAAATTCAAAAAAAAATTGAAAATGCACCGTTGTTGATTATTTTCTTAATTATGATCCCTTTTTTAGTTGTGTTTGTCCTGATGATTTATCCATGGATCGCATACTTATCCGATCAGCTTTCGACTTCTTTTGGAGGGGATGGTTAAAACATGTCCAAGCTTTTGGTTGGTATTGTCCTTACGGTATTAATTCTGGGCAGCTGCATTTATGCGATTGGGGGAAAGGTTGTTCCCGAAATAGGCAATGCAGGAAATTCGGTTAAAAATTCAATTTTCCAAGCGTTTCAATGAATGATTGCAGCTTAAGAAAAGGAGGTGACCTATATGACGAAAATTGGCGTAATGATCGTATTGTCAGTGCTTTTGATTGGGTGTGCAATTTATTTTCTAGGAACGAAAGTGAATCCTCAAGTCATAGCGAAAAGCAATTCAATCTCAAATAGTGTGGGAACGGCAACAGTCAATGCTTTGACAGGCGCGGTAACGGCTACGGCACCATAGTTGGGCAAAGGAGAGAGATTATGTCTAAATTAGCGGTAACTATTCTATTATGCGTTCTCATTGTGGGTATCGGGAGTTATATTTTCGTCGGCCCTAATTCAATCAAGCAAAAGGTGTTGGATGGCCACAATACAATGAAAGATAAAGTACGTTCATGGGATTATGTTTCTAATTAAGCGAATGGGGGAACGTCATAATGAAAAACTTCATTTTAGATGAGGGCGGAGCTGCTACAATGATTGCCACTTTGATCGTTACGATAGTGTTGGTTGTATTTTCATTTATGCTGGTCCCCTATTTCGTTTTTATTATGCAGCGTGATCATATTCAGATGATTGCAAACCATGCTTTGAAGGAAGCAGAGGTAGCGGGTTACGTTTCAAATACAATCATCAGCAATACCACAGCAAAGCTGGCCTCAACTGGATTAGGCAGTGTAACGATGAATGGTGGAAGTTATCCCGATTTTAACGGCAGTACACATTCCAAGGTATTGCGTGATGATACAGATCCTACCATTCACTTGGTCATTAAATATCCGGCTGCGAATTTAAGCAGGCTTTTTACTAGCTTGGGCGGGCAAGCCGAATCTTCCAATGGATTCTACTATATTGAGCTTTCTGGACGCAGTGAAGCTTATGAATAAAAGAATTACTTCGCTTTTGCGAGATGCAAGCGGAGGCGTGCACATTTATATTTTCGGACTCATGGCGATCGGTGCAATAACTATTATTTTTATAACTTCATTAAATATCGCATTCCAATATACGAATAAAGATCATACAAAACAGTTGATTGACATTGCCACTCACGCTGCTGCTCTCGATATCGATCCAGTACAAGCCGCGCTTGGGCGTATTGTATGGGACACGAATAAAGGAACGGCTTCTTTTTATAATTATTTTCGCAAAAATCTTCATTTGGATGGGAATAATATTCCTTTACAAGGAAGCTATTTAACTGCGACACCTATAGTTCACTATCTTGGATTTGTCACCAATAGCAACTATCCCTTCACTTACACTAAGATCATTACCTTATACCCGAGCACAGCTCAGCAAACAACAAGATCTATCCATACCATACTCTATGGCCCATCTATTGTTGCCATGGTGGAAGTGAATCAGAAAATGTATGGTCAAGGGACGAATGAACCTATCTTTATTTCAAGTGTTTCAAGTATGAGAAAGCGATAATTTAATAGGAAAATAGAGATTATTAATGGAATTAATTGTATACTATAACAAATAAAACATTGGGGGAAAATCATATGAAAAAAACTTTGAAATTGCTGTTAGTAGGGACGCTATTCATTACTTTAATGAACTTTGCTACGGTACCAACTTTTTCGCAAGCATCTTCGCAGGCTACTATACAAGCTACTTCACAGGCAACTTCACAGGCTGCAATTTCCTTTTCAGATATTTCAGGGCATTGGGCGGAGAAAGCGATTTTACAAGCGGTACAAAAAGGTTATGTGGATGGTTATCCGGATGGAACATTTAAACCCGATGGGAAAGTCAGTAGAGCCGAGTTGATTAAGATGGTGGTAACTGCATTGAAATTAACGCATGGACCCGCAGGTGATCATTGGTACGATACGTATGTCAATGCTGCCGTTTCAAATCAAATCTATCAATATGATTTTACAGGTGATTTAAACAATTCAATGACACGCCAAGAATTATCCATCATCGGTGTTCGGGCGACTAGAGAGGACATTCGCAATGAAAAGGACTTCGAGCTGAAACGATTCATGTTTGAAGCTACCAAAACAGGAATTGTACAAGGATTAGGTAACGGCGAATTGGGAATAGATCAAACGACTACACGCGCACAAGCGGTGACTATTATTGAACGTCTTCTGAATATCAATAGTGGGGGAAAAGAAAAGGTAGATAAGTATGCTGTTTCTTCTGCCGAAATTGCTTGGCATAAAACAAATATATTTTCCATGCTTCCGGATATTTTTGATAAGAAAACGGCGAATGGCAAAAATGCGATTGATGTTTGGAACGGCAATGACATGGGTTTGAAAACGGATAATGGACTGTTTAGTGGTGCATTAGATAGCATTGTAGTTATTGATTTAGCAGATAAAAAGGATCCGAATTGGAGCTTGGTTCCAGCTAATTTAACTTGGTTTAGTTTTCATAAAGAGTATCCTGTTAGGGATTACTCAGATGGTTATTTGATTCTTCCACAAATGCATATTGA
>JAQBPR010000180.1 GCA_028287395.1 Bacilli bacterium | reverse complement strand
TTAACGAAGTGGAGGCCGTGTAAAGGGTTCCTCTCTATGCGGATTCAGGTTTATCTTTTGGTTGCGGTTGAGTCTTAAGGTAAGCCTCTAATGCCTTTGGAATAATATCTTTGTAAGCTGCATTTAATGCGGTTTGTGATGGATTATTTGCCCAGGTAACTTTCATATACATGCTCCTTTTGACTTATTTTTGTGTCAGATTTTGTATAATGCATAGTAATTAAGTGGGTATTGTGGTATTAATGTTAGGAAAGTGTTAGCGTACTAAGCTTAATGTGCTTTTGATCTTCTCTTTAGATAGAAGTCCAACAAGGATTGTATTGAATTTGTCCAAGCAGCCCATACGCACCATAACGTCCATGCCATTGATTCTGCCTTTTAGTGTGGATTCGCTGTAATACTTGCCTGTGCGCTCGCTATATGCCTTTTGTGCCTTCTCGCGTTCATTTTCAACCCGCTGTTTGACATCGATTCCATGCTTTTGTTTGAGGATCGCATAAATGTTGTTGTAGATTTCGTTGTGTCCTAGGCGCGTCCATCGTGCGTATTCATTAATAGTCGCAACGACTTTAGCGGAATCGGGAACAGCGAGTAAGTTTTCGGTTAAAGTGTTCATTGCTTCGTTCGTTTGATTTTGGTTTGATTCATACATAGTGAGTTTTGCTTCAAGGGCGTTATGTTTCTGCTCCATCTGAATCATGAATTGTAACTGTGGGCTTAAGCCGGTTAAATCCGGTGAAGTGGTTTGAGGTTGTTTGGCTTCTTCTACCTTTTTAAAGTAGTCGTCTACCAATTGGCTGTATGCGTTCCATGCTTTGTCTGTATTAAGAGATTTGGCATGTAAGAATGCGCCTTTTTCTGTCCAGAGGTAAATAAATTTAGCGTGTTTTAAACCGTCGTGAATCTCCATGTTGTTGAAAAGGAACTCTTTTCTTTCGATTCCACTTAAAACGATGTAATGCAGTCCTTCTTGATAGCGCTCTTTGTTGTAATTGAAATTGTAACTAATGACTTTTGTTTCAGTTCCAAACAATTCAGCTACTTGGACCGTTGTTAAAACTCTTACATTTTTTCTTTCTATAACTTTTAGCATTTCTATCATCCTCTCAAATTATTTATTGGTATTAATTACCTTCTCTAGTAAAATGAATGTACGAGATTGCATTTCATAGAGGGGAGGTGAATACATATGGCAATATTGATAATTAATTACGATTTGAACGCACCAGGGAAAGAATATCAAAAGGTGATCGCAGGAATTGAATCGTTCAACAATTTTAAACACCCTCAGAAATCAACTTGGTTTGTAGTAACTCCAATGACTCATGCAAAGGTTTACGAATTTTTGAAACCCAATCTCGACAAAAATGATACGATTTACATCGAGAAGGTTTCAGCAGGGGCATTCGGACAAATGCCTACAGGTTTTTGGGACTGGCACAAAGCAAATGTCTAGCTTACATCGCTTGTAGCAGGGTTTGATACATTCTCTTGACCATCAAACCGTTTTGTTTTGCCTGTTTCTTTATCGATGCCGTAGTATTCCAAGCTAAGATATTCAATTTCCTTTTGATTTTCTTGGCTTGCGGCATCAATAAACATTTCACCAAGCTTTTGTAAGCATTCACGTTTTACATACAATTTCATTTTGTTGGTGACATTACCAAAGTGCCCTGCTTCAATTTCCAGTGACAATCCATCAGAGTTTGTTACTGCAATGCTGACACCGCCGTTATTAATGTGGAGATACATACCGTCTGTGATTAATTTTTCCATTTCCATTCCTCCTAGGGTTTATTAAGCTGATTTGACAGTTTTAAGCGTAACGCTTAGTTTTTCTGAAAAAAAATATTCGGGTTTCTCGTGCAATGCCGCAGCAACGCTAAGCAGATCATCTACGCTTAATCTGTTTTTACCTTTTGTAATATCGCCATACCAAGAGGGCGTTCTCTTACATTGTTTAGCGATATGCGATTTAGTAACACCTTTACTTTTTCTCACTAACTCTATGTTCTCAATAACAATGTTCAACTTATTCACCTCCTTGAATTAAGCGTATCGCTTACTCACATACATAATATAAACTAAGCTTTACGCTTAGTCAAGAAGTATTTTATGCTTTTCGCTTAATATGTTATTCGTTTCGCTTAATGTTGGTATACTATATATAAAGGGGGATTATCGTGGAAACGCTTGGTTCAAGATTGCGTAAGGCAAGAGACAACAAACATTTAAAACAAACAGATGTAGCTAAAATGCTAGAAGTTGAAGGAGGTACTATTTCGGGTTATGAGAGGAACTATAGAGATCCAGACACAGCTACATTAGCAAGACTTGCAAAAATATACGGTGTTTCAACGGATTACTTAACAACAGGAAAAGAAAAGGAAGATGCTCCTATAGAAGAAATAGAATCGGATGAACAAGACAAAATTATATTTAATTTGGTGAGTAAAATCAAAAACCCAGAAGTTAAAAAGGGATTTATCGATATGCTAAAGGGAATGACAAAAGAAAAGTAGCAAATTCTCCAACCGATGGAGCTAAAAAATAGGTGAAACATGGAAGGTATACGTTGGATTGTCGGATTGCCTATAGGATACGGAATTTATAAATTAATATTGTGGATCAACTTTCAATTAATTTTTTTCTTGGCACCAAAACTATCTTTTATTCCTGAATTTTTATGGCAATTAGAATATTTGTTTATTAATTGTGTAATAGCTCTATATATCGCAATGGCGTTCTCGTACTTTATTTTACCTAGAGATAATTTTGCTCCAATAAACAATCGAAAAATAAGGTTTATTTATTGGGCCATAAGCGCATGGTCAGTTATTCTAATGATTATATTTGGAATATTAATTTATCAAGCTTTTCATGGCTATCAAAAAGGAATAATTTATCAGATACTTTATCCGCCAATTATGATATTTATGATGTGGTTCTTTCACAAAGCAATTTCTGTACTTGATTTTAAATACAATCAACCCGCAAGAGATTACATTGAACAAATGGAATATGAAAGACAAACTATATCTCCTATAAACTAATAGTAACAAAAAAAGCACCCGAAGGCGCTCACTCTATGTAAATTACGTTTCGTAAGTAGTCTATTACCACTTGCTTTTGATCTTTGTCTAACTTTTTAAGTAATTCCTTAATAATCTCGTCATAATTTTTCTGTTCATCTTCCATCTGCCACCGCCTATGTCTGATTAAAGGAGCTAATCCAATGAGTGAAGAACTATTAAACCAAATCTTAGCTGAACTAAAAGAGGTTAAATCCACTGTTAACAGGATAGAAAAGAAACTTGATTCAACTCATGAACAAGTTGTCCGTAATTCTGAATCCATCACGGAGATTTTGGATGGACATGAGCGCCAAGATCGTATTCTGGAATTGCTGTCTAAACGTTCCTTGGAACAAGAAGCGGATATCAAAGATTTTAAAAGGATCAGATAATATAGGAACAAACGTTTGGAATTTTATTCTAGCATAATGTGAACGAATTGTGAATAGGACTTAAACAATCAAATTTCGACAAAAACTGACATTGATAGGGTGATAACTTGGCTCTTCCGTTAGGGAGAAGCCGTATACCATTTTGGTTGAAACGCCGTGGTAAGAACCAGACAGAACTAGCCGATCATTTACAAGTTTCTTACGCGTACATTTCACGGGTTTGCAACAATCTCGATGAATTATCCGTGTATAACTTGCGAAAAACTGCAAATTTTCTACATATAACAATGGATCAGCTGATTCAATGGGAAGGCGAACTAAAGTAATATGCGGTTGAGCGAATTCTGCTCACTCCCTCCGGATGGCTTTAAGTCCAGACTTAAAAAAAGAGACAAAAAAACCGCCTTTTAAGGCAACTGGCTAACATACCATCGGTAAATGGTGAAGTCCCTATAGTTTTGCGTCCCACGCTTTCGAGAGGTTTGCCGTATCATAAAGCGGTTTCATTCGTGTCAGATTAGAATAACATACTTTTCCAAAATGAAAAATATATCGAAAGACATAGAAAAAACCAGAAATATGTCGAATCTGATGAGAATTTTCTCATTTTATGTTCGTATTCGTTCGCTTATGTTAATTTATGGGTGTGACTTTAGGAGGATTTATATGAAAGCTTGTATTTATACGAGAGTGTCTACGACTTCACAGGTTGATGAAGGTTTCTCCCTCGCTGCCCAGTATGACCAATTGGTAAAGTTTGTTGAGGCGCAAGGTTGGGACCTAGTTCGAATTTACACCGATCCCGGCGTTTCTGCAAAGGATTTGAATCGTCCTGGTATTCAAGAAATGATTGCTGATTTGAAAGATGGTAAATTTGAAACGCTGATTATTCATAAGCTAGATAGGCTCACACGGAATATATCGGACTTATACGATTTAGTAGATTTGGTCATTAAAAAGGAAATCAAACTAATTTCCTTAAGCGAAAATATAGATACAGCTACCCCTATGGGCCGGATGTTTATTTATATGTTGGGAATATTGGCTCAGATGTTCAGGGAAAACTTATCTCAAGAGATTAAGAAGGGCATGACTCAACGAGCTGAACAAGGCTTTAGGAACACGTTTGCACCTTATGGCTATGAGATTAACGAAGAAGGCACATTGACGATCATACCCGAACAAGCAGAGCTCATACGCGAGATATTTGATATGCTGCTCATTAAAAAATGGGGATATTCTACTATTGCAAAAAAACTTAACGAGCGAAACGAAACGGGGATCCGTGGCGGCATATTTCATGGCAGCTCCATTGAACGAATTTTAAACAATCACACTTATGCCGGCATGAATCATTGGAAGCGCAAAGAGTTGTCGGAGGATCAACGGATTATCCGCGAAGGTGGACACGTACCGATCATCGATAAAGAAACATTTGAACGTGCACAGAACATCATAGGAAGGCGATCACGCAAGGAAATGTCTCGCTCCTCATTCGACTACCCCTACTCTACTATTATTCATTGTGGCAAGTGTGGCGCACCATATCATGGCATGACGCAGACTTATAAACGTTCAACTAAATATTACTATTATCGCTGTAACGGAAAGACATTGGGCAAGTGCGATCAGTCGGATTTATCTGAGGTTAATTTTGAAAAGCTGTTCTTTAAACATTTTGATTTTACGCGAGAGGTTAATTACGTCGAAGTGGCCGCAGCGAAGGAAGATCATGAAAAGGAACGTAAACGGATTGAGCGAGATTTAAATAAGAGCGAACAACGGCGCAAGAATTGGCAGTATGCTTTTGGTGACGGTAAAATGCCGTATGAGGATTACACCAAGCTGATGGATGAAGAAATGAACCGGGTCCATGAATTGAATCAAAGCTTGCGTGACCTTCCAACGGATAAAACAACGACACTCACGCGGAACGATGTCATAGAAACAATAGCAGCATTAAAGGAAAATTGGAACTTTGTCGAACGGATTAATAGGAAGGAATTTATAAACAGCTTATTCAAACGGATTGATATTTTAAAGACGGGGAAAGTATGGGAAATTGTTCAGACCGATTTCGTTTAATTTTACTGTGGTTTGAACACTTACCTAAAGAGAAGTATCTAAACCACAGTAAATAATTCCTCTCCTACTTCCATATGATGGAATGGTGTGGTATACTTAATTGTATCATGATGCATTGATACAGGAGGTTAAAATGAGAATACCCGTTATCATACCAGACGAACACCACGAAGAATTAAGAAGAATAGCGTACGAAGAAAAATCAAGTATGTCGGAAGAAGTTCGTAAAGCGATTGCAGAATACTTGGAGAGGAAGCGAAAAAATGTTACGTGATCTAAAAAGAATACCTATACTTTTTCCTTTCATTGCAATTGGTTTAATTATTTACCTGTTATTAATCGAAGTTCCTCAAAGGTTGATTGGTTTTTGGTGGTGTGATCGTTGCCATATGCGTTTTAATTTTAGGTCTGAAAAGTTTGAAGAAACGGCTTGTGGTTATGATGGAGAATATGTAATTGATGTGCATTGTAAGGCATGTGAAGATAAGGAGAGTGAAGGTAATGAGTAGAGAAGATGAACTATATAAGGAATTAAAACAACAACTTGGTTATGATTTTATTATTGTTAAATCAACAGTATATAATCAAGATATAGCCACATTTAGAAAATTAAAATCGATGTTAAATAAGTATAGAGAAGCGCTCGAGGAAATCACGGAAGCTACGTCTATGGATGAAATGCGAGAAATTGCAGAAGATGCTATTTCAGAATGAAATCCCGTAAATACCCCTCCTTCAATGAAGCTATAACTTACTTAAAATCTAAAGGTGATCTAAAGTATTGGGGATGGGAAGGTCAAACAGAAGGATATTATGTGTATAGTTATGTAACCCATAAAGGCGTGAAGTGGCACATTGATATTTACAAGAACGGCTTAATTAAATACAGGGAATGGTAAAGTTGAGATTAGGGAGTGATAAGGTGAAAAACAAATATGAAATACGCGGCGATGTAACGGCTATATTTTTGAATAGCCCAACACATGGAGCAATGGAAACTTTGATAGATACAGTGGATTTAGAAAAAATTATTAACTTGAATTACACTTGGCACGCATGCCCAAACGCCAACGGTCAATGTTACTATGTCTTCACAAATATACTTATCAATGGGAAAAGAGTAAAGACCGGACTTCATAGGTGGTTGATGGATTTGCCTGAAGGTTTGATAGTAGATCACATTAATGGTGATACCTTAAATAATTTAAGGTCTAGCAACTTAAGATCCACCACAGTACAAGCCAATACGCAAAATCGTCATATTGCAAAAGTAAATGGAACTAGCGGTGTGCGTGGAGTGTACTGGCATAAGCAAAGTAAAAGATGGATTGCTAAGTTGTCTATAAATAAAATCGTTACTTACCTTGGTTGTTTTGAGGATTTAAAGGAAGCCGAAAGAGTTGTCAAAGAGGGAAGAGCTAAATATATGCCAAATTCACCAGAATGGAGAGAAAAACATGCAACTTAATATAGAAGAAATAAAGGAACGAATGAAGAAGAATGAATTATTGCTATCGTGTGACTTAATTGATTTATCGGCTGATGTTGAATACCTCCTATATATCATAGAACAGCTAAATGAGGGCATAGATGAAGCGTTAAAGCATAGCAAGGGTGCTCCGTATGATTCCATATTTGAGAATAAAGATAGATTACTCGAAGTAAGAAGTATTTTACAAGCTATTAGAAAATAGTATACGGCTGCCACTTCATTGGGTGATTCGGTCGGGACGAAGAAAGATCAAAGGAGGAAAGATGATGGGACTAATTTACGACAGGGAATTTACAGATTTAGAGAAAAGCCTAATGCTCACCGTAGGACAAATGATAGATACAATAAAACATGGGGAAATAGCTGAATGCATTAATGGTTTTTATGAAGGATCAAAAGTATTAAGAACAGATAATGATGAGATTATTTTTACGGATAGCAAGGATTTTTTTAAGATGACAACATTTGCGCATGATTCAAAATGGATATTGCAAAAGTAAACCTTCGAGTCGACCGAATCCGCTAAGCTTGCGAGGCCGTATCATGTTTGAAAGGAGATAAGAAGATGGAACAATTCATCGTACGTGTACTTGATGGAGTAGATAGACCTCTCCTTGGCGAAGAATACAGGAAAAGAGATCATGCAGACGGTAAAATGAAGTATTATCAATTACATGAGATTGTAAACGAGCAAAGAGGTATAGGCGTAGATTTGAAAAAAGGCATGGTTGAGTGGACGGACATCACTTATAATATGAAAGAAGTTGAAGCCCCTGCTAAGTAGCAAGGGCCTTTGTTTTTTTATACGAGTCCATTTGAAAGCATATACGGATACAACTTCAACAACTGCTCCCTCGCCCATACCCCGTCACCGTCTTTAAGCTGTCCTTGGTTGTATAGGAACAAAGCTTGGTTCGCTACATCGTCATGTGACGTATCGGCGCTGTACGGCTTTGTCATGAGTCCTAGCGATGTCATAACAGGATGTAAGCCCAATAAGACTTTCTTAGCCCATTGTGCATCGCCGTCTGTACCCTTAGACATATTCCAAAGGTACGTGATCTCATTGCCAATGGCGAATGCTTGGGAAGCTTTAGACATTGGACTGCCTAAATAGATTAAACGCCCCTCGTAGTCCTGCATTGTCATGTTGTCGGCAATAGCGAGTTCCGCGAAAAGGCGGGACCAAGGGAATTTAGGACCCGGGTCAAAAGGACGGTTAATAGGGTCAATATGGCAATGTCCAATAACATACGTGCTGTTAAGCGGTATCTTATGCCCGTAGATACGGAATACCTCCGTTTGAATCCACTTATGCAACCAACAGCCTGCCACGAATTGCGCCTCTGTAATCGCTCCATCCCCTCCGTGACCTTTAAAGCCGATGAACTCAATGGACACTGAATAATAGTTAGGATTGACTCCCATGTTGCGCACAATCGGACTAGGAGCCACGGCAATAGCAGGAGCGTATAACCCCTGCGTCCATGCATCGTCCTCTAAACGAACAAATTGGATGATATTTCCGTCAGGCTCTATATCATAATGGCTCGAGCATTGGCTCGCTGGACTCATAAACGTGTTGTTAACTGCGCTTATCTCCTGCGCTTCTGACGTTGCAACGGAATCGTTCCCATCCGTGATATGGTTCACAATTAAATTTGGCACATATGCGCCACGACTTTGAAAGTTAGGTGAATGGAGTTGCTTAATATCGTATAACATAGTTCACCCCTGTAAGAATTTGTTTGGATCGCTTTGTACATTTGTCGATGCATTAACATCTGATGTTGCAGCTGTAGTTGTATTCTTCGCGATTGTAGCGTCTACGTGAGCCTGTGAAGCGATATAGCCCACAATGGCAGCAACGACACTGATAATTGTCGGAGTGTCCAAATTGATACCAAACTGTGTGTTAATGACGGGTATGATCACCGCTAATATTGCCATCCAAAACTTTCTGCTTTTCAATTTCTCCATGATCTTTTTCCTCCTTAGAATAGTATCCTTGCGTGATAATAAAAAGAATCTCCTTAAGTTCGGGAGATCCGTAGGTTTGAATCCGAATTTTGGACCATCTTTCCACTTGTCTCCCACCCCCAAAGCTTTCATCACTTCACGTTGATTATCAAAATTGGCTTGATCTCGCTTGTTTAAAAGGTGATTTCGGCGCTCTTTGCGGTACATGGCATAAACGGTGACTACTGTCACCCATCGGACTCCGTTGTGCTGCACATCGTTTATAAGGTCTGTTAGGGGATCGCTCATCACCCATCACCAACCCAAGCCCAATACAGGAGTTTTGCGGCTTTTCGCTTTCCGTGTAGCTTAACGGATTGTTGATACGCTTCGGATACGTCAGGATGCTTTCCGTCTAGGGTGCAGAGTTGTATGCCTATTATCATGAGGACTCCTTTCAATAGAAAAAGCCCTCATCACTGAGAGCCTTTCTTTTTGTTATTTTGTTTTGGATCTGTGTATTTTCTCGGAATGAACTGCGCACATATGATGAGAATAATAGCAATCATAATGATCCATCCAAAAATCCAGCGAATTTGCGGCATTATTTCAAATACTATAAGAATAAATAAAATTAAAACAACAATCCATGGACCTTTGTTGCTGCTTTTTATTTCATCACCCCATTTCAAACATCTTAACCTTATAAACAAAATCTGACAATCATTTTATTATGCTTTGCTTCAAAATGCTGTTCATTTGTTGTGTCAAATCTTTTAATTTCTGATTCTTTTCATCCTTACTAAGCGAGCTATCCTTTTGTACGCTCTTTTCAAGTTTCCGTAAGCTCGATAAATTGTTCGATATACGGTCATAGTAAGTGCTTAAGTCTTTGGTTAAAGGATCGCCCGTCACTTTAGAATCTGCCTTCGCCGTATCTGCTTTGTTTTTTGCATCGTAGAAGTTTCTCGATATGTCATTTGAAAAAGTCGGATCTGCTGTAACCTGTCTTTTTAGTGTCTCTCCAATTGAACCACCTTGTGTTGTTAATGGTAGTCCTAACTGCCCCAATACACCGCCATATGACTTGGTTAAGAAGTCTAATTGCTTCGGTGAGGTGTTGAACAGATTACCTAAAAACTTAGCTGGCTCACTCGTTTTGCTGTCAAATTGATTCTTGGACGACAATTTAAGTAAATCTTGCGGCACAATCGGACGATTCGCAAAATCTTTATTAGAGGATAAACTTGCTATAGGCCCTGCAATGGTGTCTTGTCCTATACCGGTTAAAGCACCCGTCAACCCGCCTTGTTCAGCCCCTTGAATTGCACCTCCAATACCTGGGGGAGCGATATTCTGAATGAAATTGTGAACAAAATCTTGGAAAGCATTTGGATCATGATCATTCCATTGCCTTAAAACACGTTCGATTGGTGTACTGAATAATGTGCCAAACTCCCGCGACTTCGGTATTTTTATGAAAGTACCACCACTTTTAGGAATTAAAAAGTTATTGTCTTTTATAAAGTTGCTTAACTGTTGATAGTCCGGATTATTGTGATTTAATACGTACATCAGAATTGTAGGAACAGCCACAACTCCTGATGCCTTTGAAAATGCTGCGGTCGGATTATCTTTAAACACACGGACTGTTTTATCCAATCCTTGCACTGCCGCATTTAGATACGGAAATAACGCATCTGCTTGTTTTGTGTAGTTCCCGAACCGGTTAAAATTAGTCGTCACATCATTAGCTTCGTATAATCCGCTTACCTTGCTGT
>JAQBPR010000116.1 GCA_028287395.1 Bacilli bacterium | reverse complement strand
AGTTGTTTCTAAATTATATACAATAATATCGTCTTAATCGACAGTTAACTTAATAGCAATCGCCAAAAATAGTTCGAAATTCAACGAGGCGTGGGTAAATCAAAGCCATTATTGGATTTCCTTAATTGGCATTAACTTGACTTAAAAAACGAACAATTCCTATGACAACAAACAGGATAAGGAAGTACAGAAAAATGAATCTTAATACCTTTCTTTGCTTTTTTACCTTTACATGTTTTCTAATCATCTCTTTTAAAAAACTTGGTTGCTTTCTCCTATTGCCCATGTGTCTATTTCGTATTCAGTCGTGTGGAGCAATAAGATGACAACCCTCACATGAATGAAATATTTACCATCCCTATTTTACCACAAACATGACTTTAGTCATATGAATTTGAAAATAATGTCGATAAATGACCGAAATACGGCTCTGCTAGTGAACTTCTTCATCTAGGTTTGGTCATTAGATTTATTTATAATGAGGGTAGTCTGATAAGCGGAAAATGAATGGACTTGTCTAACAACTAAGATGAAAATAAATTTCAAGCCTGAGCAGGTGAACCTCCCGTTTAGCAGCAATAAATCATCGCTTGAAGAACGGAGATACTTTATAATGGGAAAGATTGACATTCGATCGACTCGAAAATTATTTCTAATTAGATTTTATGGTAATTACCAGACACGGGGAGGGATTTATATGTCGATCAATGTCGTGTTTAAAAAAACTGTGATGCTGGTACTTTTTACGTTTGCAATTATTCTATTCCTATTTTCTACTTCAAACAGGGTTCATGCCATGAGTGAACCAAATCTTGCATTAAATCCAAATTCAGATAAGACAGTATGCTCGTATGTTTATGCATCCTACACAATAGGCACTCTTTGGAGTGCGGTTGATGGCAATTTCTCCTACAATAGTTTTAATGACCGATGGACCGATTGGGGTTCCCCGAATAATAATGATTGGTTGGTTATTGATTTTGGTTTGCCTACATCTTTTAACCAGGTAAAATTATACCTTTATAATGACGGTGGTGATGGTGGTGTGCAACCTCCAGCAAGCTATGATATCCAATATTGGAATGGTAATGTTTGGGTAGATACAGAACACCAAACAAAAACTCCCGAAACACCTGCGGCCTCTGTAAATACGCTTGCAACACCTATGAACACTTTAAATACGGTGGATTTTGATACAGTCGTATCCGAAAAATTAAGAGTCGTATTTACAAATGACTTTTCAGTTGTAAATCATGAAAATTACAGTGGAATTGTTGAGCTTGAAGTGTATAATCACTCCTTAGTAAGCACAATAGCTGCAGCAAATGTAATTAATAATGCAGCAGATGAGGGGACACTTGCAGGTCAATATAGTCCAGGCGCCAAAGCAGCTTTAGCTGCAGCGATTGGAGTTGCAAGAGAAGTCGCGGATGGTACAAATGTGGGTCAAACGACCTTGGATGCTGCAGAAGCTGTCTTAAATTCCGCTATAAGTACTTTTGAGTCATCTGTGGTACCGCTTGAAAGCTTCTACTCCGCATTCAGCAACAAAGCAGGCGATGTCATAACGCTCTATGTTTCCAACATTCTAGATACTTCCTATATAATAGATGCTGCGAATTTCATGGTAAACAACGGCTCAAATGTCCCTTCCACCATTTCGTCCGTTTCTCAAAATGAGTTGGATAACACCATCAGCATCACTCTTACTGCACCACTCTCAGGGGACATTGCTTCCTTTCAGGTGAAGTTACTAAAGGACGCATTCAAAACCAATCAAGGAGACTTGAGTTCAGAAATTGATAACATACCCTTAATACCATTCAGCCAATTGGATTTGAACAATGATCAAAGGATCGGGATCGATGATCTGGTCTTACTTCTTTCCGGCAATTCATCATTAAAAGATATCAATCATGATGGAATTCCTGACAATACTGATATACAGATTCTTTTAAAACAAATCATGCCTATGTCTGCTTCGTAAGCATAAAATGGCCCCCACCTTGTGAGAGGAGGGGGTCGCTTGATTTCGATACATTTAAAATAAGTGTATCCGCAGCAGCGGTTAGTGGCTTACACTAAAAGTTTTTTAAATTATTCAAATCACTACTGGCGAAATAAAGTGAAGCATAAGAATGAGATCTTTATTATCATAAATTCCATCATGATTAAAATCTTTTCCCAAATCAGTTCCGTTAAATAAGATTTTTAAAATATCATCAATATGAATCTCATGATCGTTATTCATATCTAATAAATCAATATCTAGCACTAGTTGCGAAATTGATTCAGAAGAATTCGAAATATAATTACTATCTCCTGCATAGACCGCTGTTATATTGTGAGTCCCTGCCGACAGCATTTTTGTCGAGTATGTGGCCTCTCCGACAGTTAATGTGGCCGTCCCTATACTTATGTCACCATCCATGAAAGTTACGGTGCCGCTTGCCGTTCCGCCTGCGGATGCACTTACCATCGCCGTGAAAGTTACGTTACTCAAATACATAGAAGGGTTTGTTGATGCTTTTAACGCCACCGTTGTTGCGGCCTGATTCACCGTCTGGCTCAATACACTTGAAGTGCTTGTCGCGTAATTGTTATCTCCCACATACACCGCAGTTATATCATGGCTCCCTGCCAATAGTACAGTTGTCGCGAGTGTAGCAATGCCATTCGTCAGCGTTCCCGTTCCAATGCTCTCACTTCCGTCCATGAAGGTGACGGTTCCTGTTGCTGTACCCCCAGCTATTGAACTTACCGTCGCAGTTAACGTTACTTCTCCACTATACGTGGAAGTGGACGATGATGACGTTAACTCAACCGTTGTTGCGGCCTGATTCACTGTCTGACTTAATACACTTGAAGTGCTTGTCGCGTAATTGCTATCTCCTGCGTAAACTGCAGTAAGGCTGTGTGATCCTGTTGATAGCGCTGTTGTCGAGAATGTGGCAACCCCGCTTGACAATGTTTCCGTCCCTATACTTACGTCGCCATCCATGAAAGTTACGGTGCCGCTTGCCGTTCCGCCTGCCGATGAACTAACCGTCGCGGTGTACGTTACGCTGCCTAAATACGAGGATGGGTTTGTCGCAGATGTTAACGCTGCTGTCGTTGCCGCTTTATTAACCGTATGTGTAACTACGCTTGAAGTACTCCCTGTGTGATTGCTATCTCCTGAATAAACAGCAGTAATCGCATGTTCGCCAACTGATAAAGTTGTTGTAGAAAATGAAGTTTGTGAGTTCGCATTATTAAATGAAGTCCATCCAACTGCGAGGTTACCAGCTTGTCCTAAAAAAGTGATCGTTTTAGCAGAGGAATCAACTGTAATATCGGACATATAGCGGTCCCCCGTTTGTTCCCATTGGCGCACTATATTCCCTGAAGAATCATAAGCAACAATCTCATATGAAGTACGATTATCAATATAGCTGAATATCCAAAATGAATAAACTCCCCAATCAAGAATTGGACAAGATGTACCACAAGTTACTTTCAAGCCTGACGGAATAGAGGGGGGAGTAAGCGGGTAATTTTCATTAACTGTTGGCGTTGTTTCACTTAGTGTCGATGAGCCTATTTCGTTGCTTCCATCCATATAAGTCACTGTTCCTGTAGGTGTACTGCCCCCTAATGTCGTATCAGTTACTGAAGCACTAAAAGATACATTTTCACCCAACGTTGTTGAAGTTGGACTAATACTAATTATAGTATCAGCCGCATTTTGCGCATAGATATGCCGAGCTTGGACCACTAGAAATATAGCAAAAAACAATAAAATACATCCTATTTTAAAAAAAGGTGTGAAATTATAATCCTTACCTTTAAACATAAAGTCCCTCCTAATAAAAAATCTTATAAACTGTGCTTTGAAAATAATAATCTCATATAAAATTACAATTGTCACTATTAAAACAGTAATTAAAACATATAATTCCGGTACAGACTTTTTCATTTCTTACGTTAAATTAAAGACACTTTGTAAATCGTTTAAAAAACATCAAAAAAACCTTCCTTCGGCTGCCTGTGGAAGGCGCTTTCGAAGAAGGTTTGTTTGTGTTTCATTCAGATTTTCAACTCCCCAAGCTTGATTAGCTCGACAACCGCTTGTGAACGACCTTTTACGTTTAACTTTTGCATTACATTGGATATATGATTCCGCACTGTTTTTTCGCTAATAAATAATAGCTGCGCAATATCCTTTGTAGTCTTGTCTTGTACAAGCAGTTCGAAGACTTCGCGTTCACGATGTGTTAATAAAAACTTACTTTTATGGTCGCTACCCTTCAATGTGTCACCCCTCCTTGCTCGGGATTAATGTGGGTTATAGGGTAAAGGGATACAGTCAAATTCATACTATGATGTGTACCCCTTTATGGTGCGTTTTCATCAAAAAATGGGCGAAAATCGCGAATCAATTTAATTAAAAAAGACCATTGAGGATTTATGCTCAACAGTCTCTATATAATTAAACAAATCTTCTTTAATGAATTGAAATCTGATCCAATAAAATAGAAATATCATCTCGATTGAAAGTTTCATCGTGATTTACGTCTATTTGTTGTGCAGGGTTGGTGATAATTTGAACAATATCGTGCAAACATATCGTCCAATTACATCAAGGCACGATTCTTATAACAAGTAAGCTGGACGAAGGAACAAAGGTTACGGTTTCATTGCCTAAATAAACGGCGATTCTGTACTAAAAGCATACACTTCTGCTTTAATCGCGCGATCTAAAGTTACAACCGCTTCTGCACGAGTAATTGAGTTTCCAGGTCTAAACGTGTTATCTTGGGTGTAGCCCCGCATAATTCCGCCAGCTATCATAGCATCGACGGCCTCTTTACCCCATGGTGCAATTAGATTTGCATCGTTAAAAGAAACTATCGTCTGATTAACCGGTGGCACCAAACGGAGCAATCGATGAACGATGACTGCAACTTCCTCTCTGCTAATGGGGTTGTTAGCACCGAACGTATCCTTGTCGTAACCTTGAATATATCCGGCTTTTACGGCTTTCGCCACTTCAGTATAGGCCCAATTTTTTGCAGGAACATCAGTGAAAGTCACCTCTGCCCATTCGTTAAATTCAAAGGAACGATTAATCAAAGCAATAAATTCGGCTCTTGAAATGGTATGGTCCGGCCTAAAGCTGTCATCCTCATAACCGGAAATAAATCCTTTATCTATCCAAACATTGATTTGGCCTTCCGCCCAATGTCCCTTTATATCTGATGCTGCAGCTTCAGCGCGAGAAGTCATTTCCCAAGCTGTCACTAATAAGCACAGAATAAATGAATAGGAAACTAATCTTACCATTGCTTTAACCTTCATGGACTGCCTCCTCATCCAAATTAAAAAAATCTGCAATTCCATTTTATGTATTATTCGAGTAATATGAAGTTAATTCCGAAAGCAGGTGGCTTGATGAATAGCAATCATAATGTATTTCTCGAAAAGAACGGTGAATCCTTTAGCTTGATGTTAACAAATCCGGAAAAAATTACTCATGAAATTGGGCAATTCGATAAAAAAGATATAGCCGAAAAAAAATTAAGCTTATTTAATCAAAACCTGCAAACTGCAATGAAGCTTGGCTTTACAATCTCAGGACACCATTTAGCCCATGAAGATGGCCGCATCCTTCAATTTAGCATTTTATTAGAAAATTATTTTAATTAACGGACCCGTTCAATTATTCTTGGATCACTGCCATACTTATATTTAATGCCTTCTGCATCCAAAAGGTTCGCCATCGTCTCCTATAGACTATAATACATCAAAAAAAAGAGCCTCGTTGAGGTTCTTTTTTCGTAAAGATAAGACTGGGCTGGATCATATCGGACATGTTGCGTTATATTTAGGGGACAATAAAGACAAAGCGCATAGTGGAAACCAAGCGTATTGTGAATTAGAAACCATGAGGAGGGTCAAGATTGCGGAAATTTCTTGTAGTCTGTGTTGCAGTTTTTGTTGTATATGCCGTAGGGATAAGTATGTATTTGCTGAAAGGAGACTTATTTTCTGTTTCGTCCCAATACAACGGAACGCCTGCTGACCCACATACCTTTATGACATCAGAAGAAATTGATAAAGGAGAAGGGTTAACAAGAATACACGCCTTGGCTTTTTTTCTGACCTCTCCGCTGAAAATCGGTCTATTGCTCATCCTATTAGGGGGTTCTGCGCGGTTTCGAGATAAGGTGCAACGCTTAAGTCGTCATTCCGCTGTTCAGTTATTGGCCTATGTCTTCGTCTTATTGCTTGTACTTGACACGCTTTTCCTGCCTATGGACTATTTCATACTTCAATTGGATCATCACTATGGCATTTCAAATTTGACTATAAGCAATTGGCTCACCGATCATTTGAAGGATTTTTTAATCGAATGGATTTCCACCAGCGTCATGCTTTGGATTTTTTATGCCATTGTTAAACGCAGTCCCAAGCGTTGGTGGTTGTGGTTCTGGGTGGCGTCGATTCCACTCGTTGTATTCGTTACGTTTATCCAGCCTGTTGTCTTAGATCCCTTATATAATCAATTTCAACCATTGCAAAACTCCGAATTAAAAAGCGAGATACTGGCATTGGCGTCACGTTCTGATATCCCGACAAATCAAGTGTATCAAGTTAATATGTCTCAGCGGACAAATGCGATTAATGCATATGTCGACGGAATTGGCAGCAATACACGAATCGTGCTTTGGGATACGACACTTCAAAAGCTGCAAAAAGATGAAATTCTCACCATTATGGCGCATGAGATGGGTCATTATAAAGAAAAACACATATTTTGGGGAATGGGTATTAGTATCTTGTTAAGCTTCATCCTCCTCTGGCTCGGTTTTCATATCCTGAATTATACCTTGATGCGTTTCGCGAATTTGTGGAGTATTCATGGAGTTACAGACCTTGCAGCTATACCTGTACTATTGATATTAATTACCTTAACGAGCTTTCTCCTTAATCCATTGGAAAATTCGGTGTCCCGCATCATGGAACACCGAGCGGACATGTATGCGATGAAGATGACTGGAGATGGCGATGCGGCGATCAGAGCTTTTCAGAAAATAGCCAAAGCAAACCTCAGTCCAATCACGGAGCCTAAGCTCTTACAATGGTTTCTCGGCACCCATCCGACAATTCAGCAAAGAATTGTTTATTTCGAGCAATTTAAGAAAAAATAACATAAGCAAGTTAAAAAGCTCCTTCAGCTATTGCCGAAGGAGCTTTTATTAGATGCCGTCAAGGATTTTTAAAAGTAATGAATGAAGCTTCCGCATCCTTCAATGTTTCCAACCAAAGCTCTAGTGTTCCATCATCTGTATTTATATCATCTAAATAAGATTTTACTGAAATAATTGTACTATTGAATGCATCGAATGCGTCTTGAAAATTTTCAATTGGAATTTGCCCCGTATTGGTGCCCACAGTTGCACTCCCAATTAATGTCTTTGATTTAGTATATTCGGACTGCAGCTGCACTCTGATTGTTGGAATTTTTGATGCATTGAATGCAGCTACTGCTGCATTCAGGGTATTCTTAGCCGCATCAACTACAGATTGATTAGCTGTTGTATTCGCAGCCACAGCTGTCGCTGCTGCTATTGCCAAATTTAAAGCATTAAAATTTGCCGTAGGGTATTGCCCGGGATCTGAACCAACATTGCCATTGGGATTTTCGATTGTTACTTGCGCTGCATTGTCGCTTGTTGTTTGCGCCAAGGTTATCGCCGAATTCAATGCTGTTTTGGATGAAGAGGTAGATGTCTTTCCCACTGTGTTTTGAAATACGGTTACAGCCGCATTTAAAGTATTTTTTGCTGTTTCCATACTGCTTGAACTGGCTGAACTATTGGCCACATTCTGCGCTGTTGTAATTGCTGTATTCAAAATATCTTTATTGACTTGAGAATACTGACCTACAGCCGTTCCGACAACAGCATTTGCAATTACCGTATTCGCTGCAGAAATTGCTACATTCAGAGCTGCTTTACTAACTGAAACAGCCGAAGTAAAGGTTCCTGAACTTGGCGGGCTTGGCGTATTCACCGCCGGTGTTTCCCATGAACTATCTCTAATATTAGAAGTTGCAATAACAGTCACGGTATCTCCTACTGTAAATGTTGTGCCTGTAATACTGCTCAAGGTAATCGTCAACACATTTCCAACTGTGTTCCATACAAAATCTGCATCTCTTAAGCTTGTTCCTAAGCTATGACTGTTATTGATGTATAAATAAGAAGTCCAGTTATATCCACTGATGGGCAATTTATTCGTATTCTGATTGAATGTAATGGTAATTGTATCACCTACACCCACTCCTGAATTATTCCCAGTATCCGCTGCAACAACACTTGTAATTGCGAGTGGTATGGTAAAAGTACCCGTGCTGGCAACGCTTAAGTCGCTGCTCATCGAAACTGTATTCGTACTATCTGTCAAATTCAACGCTTCAGATACATACAGAGCATCGCCAACCGTAAATGTAGTCCCAATTGTAGTACTAAAACGTATCGTGAGAACGCTAGCTGAAGTCCAAACTATATCCGTAGTCAACAGGTTTGTGCCAAAGCTGTGTCCGCTGCTGTTGTACAGCATATAATTCAAATTTGTTGGCGTAAGTGACGGTTTGTTTGTCGGTTTATTAAACGTAATAGTGACCGAATCACCCACCCCCAAACCCAAATTATTTCCTGTGTTTGCTGCAACAATACTAGTGATCGTCATAACCGTACTGAAGTTTCCAGTGCTTGATCCACTCACAGTATTGCTTGCTGCTATTGAATTCCCGCTGTCCTTCATATTCTCTGATGTTGATATTGTAATAGAATCGCCTAACGTAAAAGTAACCCCAGTGATATTGCTAAACCGAATGGTTAAAATATTTCCTGTAGCATTCCAGAAAATATCCCCGTTTGATAAATTGGTTCCAAAACTGTGTCCGTTGCTTAAAACTAACCAAGTGTTTAAATTCGCGGCCGAGATCGCCGTTCTAGCCATATTCTGATCAAATGTAATCGCCACTGTATCTCCAATACCGAGTCCAGTGTTATTCCCCGTATTCGCTGCAACAATACTAATAATATAGGGGGCTGAAGAAAAACTGCCCGTGCTTGCTCCACTTGCCGAATTGCTTGCAGCCGAATTACCTGTGCTGTTTTTAATATTCGCAGAAGTCGAGACAGTGATCGTATCTCCCACTGCAAAAGTAGTTCCAATTGTATTACTAAAGGTAATTGTCAGAATATTTCCATCAGAATTCCAGCTGATATTTCCATCTGATAAATTGTTGCCCAATCTGTGTCCATTATTCACTAGCAAAACGCTGCCTAAATTGACAGCTTTAAGCGCTGTTCTATTCGTATTTTTATCAAATGTGATGGTTAAGGTATCCCCTATTCCTAGTCCAACATTATTCCCCGCATTAGCAGCGACCACACTTTTAATGATTGGCGCTGAAGTTGATGCGGGTACTGGTGTAGCTGTGGGAACTGGTGTAGCTGCTGGCACAGAATTAGGGTCGGCTGCTACAGGTTTGTCCACTTTGGATAAGGGCTGCTTCTCAAAAGTAGAGCCTTTGGCAACGTCATTCAATGTTGCTCTAGTAATCGTACCTTGTCCTACTTGTGTTATCGAACTATCGAGCATAAGCGCATCGATTTTTGTAGTTTTTCCGATGTTCAGAGAATTCCCGGTTGCTGTTTCACTTACATTAACTTCTTTTACATTGCCAGAAGGAATCTGAATATCTAAGCTCGTCCCATCCACATTCAATTTACCAATCGAGCCTTTCAACGTAACCTTCGAAGATGTTGGGATATCATCGGATAATATAACATTTTGGAAATTAACCAGATTTCCACCGGACCCTTCGACCGTTGCTGCGGAGTGCACCGTGATTTGATTAACGGAAGTCGCGCCTTCAGATACAACGCGAACGGTCCCGCCTTTCTTATCAATAACAACATCAGAAAGAGTAGAGTTACTAAAGTGAATACTGTTCTCTCCGCCGCCATTTACGGTTGTTGTTCCTTTTACCGTAACGTTAGTTAAGTAAGCGTCTCCGCTGCCTATCCCTTCATCTAATAAAAGGTTTCCGTTAATGATCATGTTCTGTAGTTTAACACCCGTTACGTTGATCACCGAATCGCCAATCACGGTTTGCGATCCAGTGGCAGGGCCGAATGTTCCCGCTGTACTGTATGTTATTACTTGATTGTGGATCGCTTTGTCAAGCGCCACAACCGCTTCTGCGCGTTTAATCGAATTGCCTGGTTTAAAGGATAGATCTGCTGCATAGCCATTCATTATCTTCTTGTCAACTACCTCACCGATGGCGTCTTTGCCCCAATCTGCAATTTGATCCGCATCACTAAAGGCATCCACACTGCTATTATCCGTAGCCTGCAGTTTAAGTAATCGACTAATAATCACGGCAACCTCTTGTCTGCTAATGGGTTTATTAGCCCCGATGGAACCATCCTCGTAACCGGTTATGTAGCCTTCTTTGGCCGCTTTTTGTACTTCTTCATAGTACCAATCTTTCACATTGACATCGCTATATTTTATATCCGCTTTTTTCTCCTTAAAATCGAAAGATTTGTTAATTAACTTTATAAATTCGGCTCTTGTAATCGTATTGTCAGGTTTAAATGTACCATCAACGTATCCAGAAATATAGCCTTTCGATATCCAATCGGTCACTTGGGTTTTCGCCCAATGGTTGCTAATATCCGTCACAGCTGCGGTTGTAGCCCCGAATACGACACCAAATGAAGTAAACATTATGCAAACAATCATTAATACCGAGAGCAACTTCATAATTTGATGGTTTCTCATGTTATCCCCCTAATGTTTTCAAACTTAGCCTGCTAAAGTTTTATTTTACCATAATCTTCTCTATGAAACTATTGGTGCATGCAAAATAAGCCAAATTTACTAAGAAATCAACTGTATCTGGTTAAGCGTCAAATTATGATTCAAGCTTTAAACTATTGACTCGCAGAGAAATTTGGTGTAAATTTAATAATAATTAGTATCTGATACTATAAGTTAGTCTTATAACCAGATACCATAATTAGATGAGGTGATCATATGAGTTTCAACGCAAAAATAACCGCCATCGGCAGCTACGTGCCTGAACGGATATTAACCAATTTTGATTTAGAGAAAATAGTCGATACGAACAATGAATGGATTGTGCAGCGCACAGGGATTCATGAACGAAGAATCGCTCGTCCTGATGAATTTACAAGCGACCTTTGTGTTGCTGCTGTAAATAATATGAAAATGAAACATAATATAGCCATTGATGATGTGGAGCTGGTCATTGTTTGCACACATACAGCGGATTTTCCATTCCCTGCCGTTTCCACTCAAATTCAGGCTCAGCTTGGGATTCAACATGCGGGGGCGATGGATTTAAATGCGACTTGTGCCGGATTCGCCTATGGACTTCATGTTGCAAATGGCTTAATCGCATCGGGATTACATCGTAAAATACTCGTTGTCGGAGCAGATACGATGTCAAAAATAACCGATTACACCGATCGCTCCACTTGTATCTTGTTTGGCGACGGTGCAGGGGCTGCGCTTGTAGAGCAAGACGACCATGAGTCTGGCTTTCTTGCGTATCATATGACATCGTCAGGCGAAGGAGGTTCGCTTCTTTATCGTACAGGGCTGTCCAAACAGATGAATGGCATGGAATTAATAGACACCCAGAAAGTAGTACAAAACGGCAGAGAGGTCTACAAATGGGCTGTCAGTACTGTGCCTGTGGGGATGAAGAAAATTTTGCAGAAAGCTTGTATCTCATTAGACGAAGTGGACTGGTTTATTCCACACAGCGCTAATCTGCGGATTGTTGAATCCATCTGCGAACGCAGTGGATTCCCATTGGAAAAAACGCTGCACAGCATGGTTTACTATGGGAATACATCTGCGGCTACGATTCCTCTTGCCTTAGACCTTGGATTGCGTGAAGGTAAGGTTAAGTGTGGAGACACTGTACTGATCTATGGTTTCGGTGGTGGATTAGTCCAGGCTGGCTTACTTTTGAGAGTTTGAGTTTTCTTAATCTTTTACAGTCAAAAAGAGCGTACCGCATCATGCGATACACCCATACTGGTAATGGGCAGCATAAATGATTCCATTCAATCATTTAATCATCATTTGCCTCATTTACTAAGATTCGTTACTTTTGTATTAATTATATTCAGTTTTTTGTTTATTTGATCGATGCCTCTAATAAATCTTACTAATCCTTTTCCTAAGCTTTTGTCCTTTACTTTCTTAAATTCTCCCCGAGCTTCTTTATACCGTTTGCCAAATTTGCGTTGAGCCCTCTCAATAGTATTCATCTACAGATTCTCCCCTCAAAAAAAATAATTACCACATAGTAATAAATGCACAGATGAGTTAATTGGCATGGACGCATACCTCGTTATTATAAAATTAAATATTGATACGTGGCTAATCTGCGTTTATTTAAACAGTTGGACTGAGTAATCGAAAAAATTCATCTTGTTTTATTTTTATTGGCAGCTCCAAGTATGTGTTTTCAGTAGATTCAATGGTCCACCCTGCCACCTTAGTTCCACAAATCACCGCTTCTTTTAAAGATAGCCCCTTTACTAATCCCATGACTGTACCTGAAAAGAATGCATCTCCAGCTCCGCTCGAATCAACAAGTTTGACAGGAAAGACAGGTTGATACCCAACCTCTTTTGTATGGGAATTGTAATAGATTGCCCCTTTTTCTCCCAATGTAACCACCATAGAGCCCATTCCCCTCCGATCAACAAAATGAATAAGAGACTCTTGTTTTTGATCGATATTCAAATTCGTAAAATCCAGCTCTAAAAATAGATCTGCTTCAAAATTGTTGCATATAAAACAATCTAAATAATCTAATAGTTCCCTATGATTTAATATCACGTCTAAGTTGCCGGGAATGCCGTAGATCGGTTTCTTTTCTTCTTTGGCTAGCTCGATGACGCTATGGGCAATTTGATAATTAAGATCCAATTCAAGCGTAATATGGGTGGATTGTTGAATCATTTCTTTTCCTTTTCTTGAAATCAATTCTTGTAAGAGTGTAAGATCCGGCATTTGTGAGATGGAACCGGCTAAATCGCCTTTCTCGTCCAAGATTGCCAGCCACATGCCCATTCCCAGTTGTTTAGACTCGATAAGATATTTGGTATTGACTTTTGACTTTTGAAGTCTTTCTACTACTTCTTTCCCAATTGCAGCGGCATCAACGGAGGAAACAAAAAATGTCGCTAAATTGAGATTTGCCAGATTCTCAGCCACATTTCTTCCTACTCCACCGTGAACAAACTGAATGTGACCCAGATTTCTAGTAGATGGATGATAATTCTGCTTGGCGAATCCTTTGCAATCTATAAAAATCGTTCCTATTACTAAAACAGAAGAAGGCATAATAATTATTTCAACTCCTTATACCATTATAGTGTGCGCACTACTATATTTATATTCTCATTCTTCTGAATACGTCATGTGCATTACACCGTACATTCTATAATTGGGCATCTGATAAAAATTAGATTCTATTTGTTACTTCAAGACCATTTTTTACTGTCTATTTGAATACCCAGTTTAGGTCGTAGTTCTTGACATATACTAAATTTACAATAAATTTACATTGTTGTGAAATGGGGTATGTTGTCTTGATAAAAATGAATCCGTTCTTGAAAAGGAAAATAAAAGGGAAGAAACTCATTGGGTCTGGTGGAACCCGGGTTGTATACGATTTAGGTGACGGCTATGTTTTGAAGATAGCAAAATCAACAAAAGGAATTCTATGCAACAAGATGGAAGTAAACATGTATGAATCATCTTTGAAACCTATAAAAAAATATCTTGCGCAAATTATCGATTACGACACGGCGTATCGCTGGGTAACCATGAAAAAATATGATCAAAAATTCCCTCCCAATTCTCCAATATATAGAAGAGAACTTATGAAATTAGTTAAGAAATTTTTGGACAATGGAATCATTCCATCAAAGGGTGTAGGTCGTTATGATAAACCATATACTCCTAACCTGCGTTTAAAGCATCTGCGTTTAAAGTGGAATAAACAGATCGTGGTCATAGATTATGGAGGATTTAAATATGCCCATAAATAAAAAACGGAAGTTCTTTAATTTTATACACGCCTCTAAGCTTTTAATTAATTATCACTATTCCGTGAATAATAAAACTCTAATAAAAGCGGAAAAAATCATCGGAGTGGGCGCGAGAAGAGTTGTCTATGATCTCGGCAATGGCTACGTTTTAAAAATTGCTAAATCAAAATATGGGATTAAAAGCAATAAGAGAGAAGTAATAACTTTCAATTCTTGCCCAACTCGAGTAAAAAAACTGCTTGGCGAAATCACCAATTATGAGTATAAATATCATTGGGTAATAATGAAAAAATACACTCGGAAATTCCCTCATTTAAAAAAATATAAACGGAAACTTTACCAACTGAGACGTTTGTTTCGGAACTATGGCATTTATCCATACGAAGTTGTAAGTCGTAAGGGTAAACCTAATTATAAAAACTTGCGTTTAAAGAAAAATGGAAGGATTGTCGTGATTGATTATGGTAACTTTAGATTTCGCCGAAAATAAAACATCCAATAGGTGCTTCTAATTGTCCATATCCTTGAGTAACGAGGAACTTATGATCTAATACATTCAGTTAGAAGGGCTAACGTACAATTTTACATAAAATCCGCTATAAACCATATCATTATCAGGACATCTGACATTTATTGATAATAGGTTTTTGCAGCTTTTCATGTAAAAACAATTAGTTAAAAGGAGGCTATTCATGGTTGTGTCCCTCAGGAAATATATATCCAAGGATGATGAACCAGACGGGAAATACCGCATTCTGCGCCGAATTAAGACACCCATACAGCGAATCGCTGTGGTCAAGCAAAATAATGGCAACGTGTTGATCTATGGCGACGGCTACGTGATGTTTGGCACGACAGAGGATGACAATATGTGGGCAGAAGCGTTAGTCCACATCCCAATGGCCTTTGCCAAGAAGCGGCAGCGCATCCTGATGATCGGCGGCGGTGGAGGTATTACAACGCGAGAAACACTCCGTTATCCTGGAGTAAAGGAGATCACGGTCGTTGACATAGACGCCACAATGATAGATTTAGGCAAGAAATTGAAGCCGCTGGTTAAGTTCAATAAAGGTTCTTTGAACAATCCAAAGGTGCAGACAAGAGTTCAGGACGGCAGGTCGTTCGTGGAGAAGAATCAGAAGAAGTGGGATGTCATCATCATCGACATCCCGGAACCTAGCCATGACTCCCCCGGGCTCAGACGTCTCTTTAGCCGGGAGTTTTACAGACTCCTGAAAAAGCGGCTGACACCAAGGGGAGTCATTTCCGTAGCTTGCTCCGTGCTGTCAGAGATGCCTGAATACTGCTCGAGTATCAAAGCAACGCTCAAGGCAGCCGGTTTTTATGTATTGCCCTATCATTTTGATGTCATGAAGAAATATGGAGAGGACTGGTGTTTCTGTGTAGCAGCAACCAGACCGATATCGCCCCGCGACATAAAAATTCCGATCTCCACCCGCTTCCTGACCTCAGCAAGATTGAGGGGGATGTTCCACATCCCTTACAAGTATCGGCGAAAGTGGGCTCAGAGAAGAATCCAGACAGATAGTAACAGAGTTCTAGCTAACATCCATGAACGGCACTGATTGAGGGGATGGCCACTCGGTTCCATATTCTCCCTGCCTCCTCTAGGCCGCCGAGAGGAGGCTTTAATCGGCTCTTCCACAGGTTCATAAAGAAAAAGTCCATCCCCTAATAACCGGGTATGAACCGAGAATAGATGAGTGATTATGGCAGATGTATCGTTTTCAAATGCTCCAAATGCATATATACCGAACTCCCGTCAGCTATGACAAGTTCCAGTGTTTGATCTTCAAATTTCTTAAGCAGACCAATTTTCTTAGGGTTTTCACCCAAGTCCAGAACGATGAACACTCCCTCTAACTTTTTTAGCTGTTGCTCAAATGTATTGGCCAACTCCATATTGAAGGGTCTAACAAGAAAGAAGTGTTCTTTTTTTAATAAATAAGGTGTTGAGTCACTGTTGTAAGGTATCAAATATTTAATATGGTTTAAAGAGATCACTACCGTATGAAAAATCGGCGAATTAAGGACTAAGAAATCGTCCTTTACGCTCGTCAGATAACCATGGATCGAATGTTTGCCCATGACATAAAGTTCTACAAATAATCCAGTGGCATTTGTTAATATTTTCCGGTAATCAATGGAATCTGCTTGGTTTTCCAAAGGTGTTCCCGGAAGGTCTGCCGATTCAAAATCTGCTTTTAAAGCTAACTTTATATGTTGTACATGAATCGAAGGAATATAAAGAAAATCTTTGCCATTGTAAATCACGAGAATATCCTTGCCGAACTCAATGAGATTTCCATGAATAGAGAGCATTTTACCGGATATCTCTAACTCTACTGGCTTGCCGGCTAAGGTGTGCAAGTTGTTCATAGGGATCCTCCTTCAACTGATGATTTTAATCCAAAGGTATAAGCTTAACAAACTGATGAAAAGTCCGATCGGAATTACAATGATCGTAACTTTGATATATTGCATCCAAGATAATTTGATCTTGTTCTTTCTCAAAATAAACATCCAAATCAAGGATGCCAAAGTGCCCATAGGTGTAATTAGAGAGCCTATGTCGCTTCCGATAATATTAGCCAAATACGCGATTTGCAAGATGTGCGTGTCCAGGTTCATTTCCTTTAAAACAAGTGTGCCTAGCATCACAGAAGGTAAATTATTCAGCATATTGGACATTACTGTGAGCAGTAAACCATAGCCCATGACAGCATAAAATTCGCTTTGGGAGATAAATTCCTTTAAATGGTTTACCATAAAGGTGGTCATCCCAATATTATGCAGAGCATAAACCACAACATAAATGCTGAAGGCAAACAGCAGCGTATACCATGGGGTTTTATGGATCAAATCCGTAATACCGATTCCAGTCCGATACCATCGGAGGGCAATCAAAATCAGGGGACCGGCGATTGCAACCCATTCGATTGGAATTCCTACGCTAGAACCTGCAAAAAGACTAAGCCTGATCAAGATCACAATATATATGGACGTTCGAAACAACCACCAATCTATTGGATCCCTAGCATCTCGCCCCTCCTTCAACGGATGGTAGGGAGGGTTTTGATTCATTTCACGACCCCTAATCCACCGCTCTATTGTTTTTAAACTATAATAGGCACGAGGAACACTTAAAGGGGAAGAGGAGGAATCTGCTGGGTTTTGAGCTATCTTCAGAGGGATATCCTTCCGAAAATAGAGGAAAAGTATGAATGATATACTGCAAATCCCTATCATAGATGGAACAAACATCAGAACCACATAAGAGTTAAGATCGAGCCCGACGATTTTCATCGCTATAAGATTGGCCAGGTTGCTTACCCCGATTGGTGCGCTGGAGGCCGTTGCCACAAGTGCCCCTGAAATAAGGTAGGGTAATTTTTGATGCATCTTTAAATTTAAAATCGTCACTATTTGAATAATAATAGGAGTAGTAATCAATATACTTCCATCATTATTAAAAAACAAAGTCATCAAAAAGCATAAGAGTGTAATATACCAATAGAGCCGTATTCCAGACCCTTTTGCTCTCACTACCACGTAATAAGCGGACCAGCGAAAGAAACCTATGCTATCCAGTACGATAGACATCACGATAGTAGATAGAATCGTGGTGATGGCTCCACTGACAGTCTGATAGATTACGAACAAATCAGAGAAAGATACAATGCCTGCAATAATGATGATAGTGGCACCAATCGTTGGTGGGATCGATTCGTTAATGCCCCACGGCCGCCACATTAGAAAAACTATGGTCATAAAAAAGACGCCAATCGTTAATATTGTGGACATGTCAAGCATGGAAGATCACATCCCCACCTATTAACTTGAAACAGTAACCACCCTCCTGAGTATTTTCTGCTTCTTTTTAGAAAGAGGATCGGTTTTGCAAAAAATTGATAGTGAAGCCTTTGCATAAATTTAAATATAAAAATGAAATTGATAGTCATTTTAACTTCCCCTCTCACATAATTTCTGAGCTCCTCCTTCTTTAGTTAGTTATACTCTATTTATATGAAAGTTAATGGTAATTGTACTAGATACGAGTATATTATCTATTAATTTCCACTAAAAACTAGAAAAAAACTATCATTCTCAATTCAGATGAATTAAAGAAGCTATTTCTGGATTAATCCATGACTTCTATTTTGTTTAAACCACGAATTAATGTTTTTGTGTACGTAGCTTTAGGTTTTAACATCTCAATTAAGTAGTTGATAGCTTTGTTTGGTTCTGTTTTCTTTCCGCATGTGTAACAATCAATTGCGGCAAACCCTTTTTCAGGATATGTGTGAATCGAAAGATGACTTTCAGATAAAATAATAATGACTGTACCGCCATTGGGATCGAATTTTTCATAAGCTACTGATAACACGGTTGCAAGGCATTTTTCACCTGCATCTTTCATGATTTCTTGCAAAAAATCAATATTATTTAGAAGACCAAAATCCACACCCCAAAAATCAACAACAATATGCCTTCCATATGTTGAGTATTCCATATCTCATCACCCCTTAATAATGTTTCAAAAGCCATACATGTGAACAAGGTCACGACTCTGTTTCCTTTTTTAGCAACTCCGCTTTATCTGTCTGTTCCCAAGAAAATTGAACATCCGTACGACCAAAATGGCCATATGCAGCTGTTTTCTGATAAATCGGCCGACGAAGATTCAACATTTTAATAATACCTGCCGGACGAAGATCAAAATGGTTGCGTATCAATTGAATTAATATATCATCGTCAATCTTCCCTGTACCAAATGTATCGACAGCTATACAAACGGGATGTGCTACGCCAATGGCATAAGCTATCAGAACTTCACATTTTTCTGCAAGACCTGCCGCAACAATGTTTTTCGCTACATACCTCGCAGCATAAGCAGCTGAACGGTCAACTTTGGTCGGATCTTTACCCGAGAATGCACCTCCGCCATGACGTGCGTAACCACCATAGGTATCAGCAATTATTTTACGTCCCGTTAATCCTGCATCTGCCTGCGGGCCACCAATCACAAAACGACCGGTTGGGTTAATGAAATAGTTTGTGTTTTGATCAATAAAATCTGCCGGAATGACTAACGGAATCACATATTCATGAATATCTTTTTTTATTGTCTCTTGGGACACTTCGGAATCATGTTGCGTTGAGATTACGATAGAATCGATACGTAATGGTCGACCACCTTCGTATTCTACGGTGACTTGCACTTTCCCGTCAGGACGCAAATAAGGCATTGTTCCGTTTTTTCGTACTTCAGCCAATTGATAAGCCAGTTTATGGGACAGAGATATCGGTAATGGCATTAATTCCGGTGTTTCATTACACGCGAAACCAAACATTAGTCCCTGATCACCGGCACCGATCTCGTCAATCTGACCTTCATTCATCAAGCCTTCGCGAATTTCTAAAGCTTTGTTGACGCCCATTGCGATATCAGGTGATTGTTCATTGATTCCTATGAAAATCGCACATGTATGAGCATCGAAACCGATATCTGCTCTTGTATACCCAATGTTACTAATTGTATTACGAACAATTTTTTGATAATCGATATGAGCATTTGCTGAAATTTCTCCGGTAACAAGAACAAAACCCCGACCTACACAGCATTCACAAGCAACACGGGCATATGGATCTTTCTCGTAAATGGCATCTAATATACCATCGGAAATTTGGTCGCATATTTTATCAGGATGACCTTCAGTCACTGATTCAGATGTAAACAGATAGCGTCCTTTTTTAATAGCCATTTTCATCTCATCCCCATTTCTAAAGTAAATTAAGATATCATATTCTACTAGAGGAATTTTGAAACGGCTAATATAATATTCAATTTTAAATGAGTGATCATATGAAGTAGATTTGGGTGAGAAATATACAAGCAAATCTACTTTCCTCGACATATAGTTTTAAGAAAGGAGAAATGGATATGGCGACAATTCTACTTCGTAAAACAAATGAAAGAATAACAGGCGAGGATAACGTTAAAAAATTCCTTGAAGAGCAGGGTGTTCTATATGAACACTGGAATACAAATTACCGAGGATGAAGTTCGTGCCATTACAGCAGGAAACGGGATCTTTACGGTGAAAGGGAACGATTACACGGGGTATTTCAATATAGAATTATCACCAGGGGATGTAATCTCTGTACCGGTTAATACACCTCATTTCTTTACCTTAATGGAAAACCGCAGCGTGGTTGCAGTCCGATTGTTTATTGATTCCATAGGTTGGGTTGCTCATCCTTATCAAGATTAAAAAGCCTCTTTCGCATGAAAGAGACTTCTGGCTGTCGAGGCTGACTAAGTCATATGATAATATTTGTATAATTTTAGATTCTTTAAGCTATTTGACGAGGCACTATATTTTTCTTGAAGATCTTCCTTTGATAATTTGAACAAGGTCGCAAGGTTTTTGGGGAGTGTTTGGTTGGGGACGGATACTTTTTTCACACCAGGAGCTAGTCTTTTAAATGAAGCGATATTAAAGCCCCAATCTCCGAAAGAAGGTACATAAACTTTATAGCATTTCGTATACATACCTATACTTTTCAAAGTATGATAAATGCTCCAAAACACAAGCGGCATATCTTCCGTTGATTGCGACTGACAAACAATAATTCCATCTGAAGCGAGTGATTTCGTTACAATTCGGAAGAATTCTTTGGTATACAGCTTACTTAACTCTTTATCTGATGGATCAGGAAAATCAACAATAATAACATCGTAAGATTTTGACTTCAATTTTAAAAAGTTTCTGGCATCTTTATTATGGACCTTCACGCGTTGATCAAATAATGAACGTTGATTTAATAAAGAGACAGGCTTTCTTCTTGCTATTGTGATTATTTTGGGATCCATTTCAACAAGATCCACCGATTTTACATCTTTATATTTAAGTACTTCCCGTAATGCAAGTCCATCTCCCCCACCCAATATCAAAACATTGCGACGCCTAGGAGACATTGTCATGGCCGGATGAACAAGCGCCTCGTGATAAAAACGTTCATCCAATGAGCTAAATTGCAGTTGCTTATCAAGATACATCCGTATATCTTTAGCCTCAAACAGGACAATATTTTGATACCGGCTTTTACCTCTATAGAGTATTTTTGGTTTTCTTTGTAATAAGTGTTTTAAAGTTACTAGATCCCACATATCACCTCGTACAGGCTTTTTGCCCAAATTACTTTGGATCTTCCTCATTTTTATCATTTAGTCCACCTCTCTTTAAACCTAGCCATAAACGAATTGTATAGCCAAGGATTTTAATCATCTTATGTGATCTTAAAGAAAGTGGTGATACTCACATATGTTTTTTTTGTTTGCTTCCAGAACGCACTCTTTACTTTAATCCCATAATTTACTTGTGTTCACTATAACTTCATCTCTGCTAGAATAAATGTGCTGCAAGAAAAACAACTAGGAGGTAACATATGAAAAAAACAATTCTTTCGACTGTTTTAGTCACGAGCCTTTTTATTAGTGGAATCGCGTCAGCATCAGCATCACCTTCAAACCGCTACATAGCCACAGATGTAGATACGTTCTGGACCATTTCCCAAAAATTTAATATTAATCTATCTATTCTTCAAGCAGCCAATCCGCAAGTTGATCCCTACAATATCTACAAAGGCACCTCAATCCAACTTCCAAATCCCGTTTCACAAAAACAGAGCTGGAATTCTAAAGCGGATGCCATCATCGCAATCGGAATGAAGCAGCTCGGAACACCCTATATGTTTGGTGGAGACACGCCTGGCGTGGCCTTTGATTGCTCCGGATTTGTCCAATACGTATTTAATCAAAACGGCTTTAATCTGCTTCACTCTGCAGCATTGATCAGTCAAATGGGAGTAGCCGTAAATAAAAACGATCTTCGTAAAGGAGATCTTGTCTTTTTGCAAGGGACTTATACGAGTGGTGTTTCTCATGTAGCCATTTATCTTGGAAATAATAAGATACTTCAAGCAGGTACCATGGGAACAAGAGAAGTGAAAATCAGCACATTTTTTGGTACTCCCTACTATGATTCGCATTATTGGGGTGCTCGTCGTCTGATCAATTAAATCTCCAAAGTTAGCATTGGAGCCCCTTCACCTTAGAGGATGAAGGGGCTTTTGCAATCAATGGAGTAAATTCAGACATTATGTAAAATTAACAGCAAATGTACAAGATACGAATCTAGACAAAAAAAACTATAAAGCGAGGAGTTTATATCAAAGCATCCGCTTTAATTCATTCGTATAATTCCTAACCTGTTTTGATGTCGGAAGAACGATTTTGACGTGTTGTAGCCGTTTTTGGAGCTGAAGCGCCCTTATGACTGGGTAAGGCACAAGAAGTAAAGTATGCAATAAATGCAAATCTTCCGTACTTAACGAGCGCTTTCGATTATAATATTCGATCCAGCGTAATATTTCTTCACCCTGCCAGGGAAAATTACGATGTAAAATATGGGAAAAATCCAGCATCCGCACATTTAATGACGTATTCTCGAAATCAATCATATGAATAAAGCGCGATCTGTCTAGAATGAGATTCGGATAATTAAAATCCCCATGCACGAAAGCGAATGCGGCTTGTTCCTGTTCGATTGCCTTTACGACTGTTGTACGGTTCAAATGTTCCAGTGCCTCACTACAATTTGAAATAAAATGCCCCATCTTGGGATTTTGACCCAATATGCTTCTGTACGACGCGATTCGCTTCTGTAATTTATTGTATCTTATTCTTGATTTCGGAATATGTTGGTCAGGTAATCCCTGAGCGACGGAATGATACCTGGCAAGAATACGAAGCGCTTTTTTGAAAAGGGTTCTTTTATTAAAATCCGGATTCTGGCCTACAACCCAGTTGGTAAGCATGTAATGAATTTCATTTCTTGTGATCCAAGGAGATTGGCTGAGTGTTAAAAGAATATTCGGACCATATCTAAAATCGCTTCCAACTAAATGTGTAAAAACTTGTGCAATAAAGCGGATTTCCGTTTCGGGTATACTGTAACTTTTCAGACATAAGATTCCGTGATTTTGTGTGATTAACTTATAAACGTCGCGAACTTTTACCTGTTTCAAGATTTTTATGCCATATTCTTGCTCAATATCAGACCATAAGAACAATTGACATCACCTAATCCATGTTTATTATGATCTGGCATATCCTACGTTACATCCGTGACAGGCGGAAGCTGACGAGCCCATTCATCCAGCCAACGAATGGCATTCAAACGGTCATTCCATGTTTGTTCCAGCACACGAAACCCACGATGGCTTCTGTTCAATACAATTTTCTTGGCTTCAGACCATGCTTCACGGGGCAAACGGAATAAAGCACTGATCAATAGCCGTTCGGTCGAGTTTAACGGTTTTATTTCGTTATAACCGCGCAACAAAGCATCTATATGAACTGGATTATAATAAGTTGTATTTGAAAGAGTTTTAGCAATTTCGTTATAGGTTGAACCCATCCTTAAACAATCCCAGTCAATCAGGAACATTCCACTTGAATTAAAAACTATATTAGGGTTGGTGACATCACCATGAATTAATGCAGGATGTTTCCTTTCCTTTGATAATATTTGCTTTACTTCCGGGGTGCCAATGATCTTCCGCGCTTCATTGGCCAATTCGCTGCATTGGTCACCATGTTTTCGGAACCATCTTTTTGCAATCGCTTTTTTCTTTTGAATGCTTGTTAAGCGAAGCCGAAAGAGACGATCTTCATGGTTATAAAGTTTAATTTGTCTTTTAGTAAAGGAAACCTTTGAAGAGCGGTTGTCCTTACAAACGGTATGAAGCTTTGCCAATGCTCTACCTAAGGCTTCGTATTCTTGAACGTCGTATTTCATACGACGTCCCTCAATCCATTCTGCCATATAGTAGGACCTTCCATTCTTGATTACGTAATGCTGTCCGAAGTTCGTAGTCGGCCATTTCGCAAAATTGGGATAGCTACAATCCTTTAATTTTTTAATATATGAAGAGAGCCGGTTTCGTTGCTGCTCTTTGGTCAATTTCGTTCCGAGGGTTCTTCCAGAAAATTCTTTGATTAAGAATTTGCCTTTATTTGTTGACACGCGATAAACCGCGTTTTTTTTGTATAGGGTATCATATGGTTTTATATGGTATAGCTTCAGCCCATATTGGTTTGCGATGTCTACAAGCCTAGCTTTAGGGTATCGACTTCCCACTCAGCACTCCTCCATTTTATTTCGATAATGAAGCTTATGGATAGTTTATTCGGCAGAATATTGTGGGGTGTCTAGCTAACCATGGCTTACCTGGTTTACTTTTTTTAACTTGGCGAACGGGAAGGAGGAATAATTTCGATGCTAGCGCATGCTGATAATTATTTAGCGCCTCAATGAGGCTCAATAGCTGCACTGCCGTTTGTTCGGAGGAAATAGCCATTGGAGGGATTGTGTTGAGAATATCCGCCAGTACGCGTTGACTTCTCGCCAACGAATGTAACATGTCCAGCTTAAGTTCGTTTTGACGAATGAGATGACTCATTACGAATTGCCTCCACCGAATCGACTGTCCTCGCTGCTCTTGTTATGTCCCAATACAATCATCAAATTTTTTCCCAGCCCATTCTCTAATTTGGTTAAACCATCGATGACATCTATCATCTGCTGATGAATTTCTATGGCTTGCATAAGTTGTGCTTCATGGTCGTTAAATTCGGCACTGAAAAGATGATTACACAGCCAATTTTTTGCCTTTTCCGCTTCTATCGCTTTGGCTTCCAATATAAGCGATACCTCGAACTGCATCTTGGTCGCAAACCCCAACATTTCAATATAAGCTTGATCTCGGTCCAAGTGCTATTCACCCTCATCTTTTATTTGGAGTTCCATCATAACAGCCGTTAAATTATCCGCAATGGCCTCTTCGAAATCAGCTAAACTAACGAGATACGAGGAGATGGTTTTTGTAACCTCGCTTGTGTTCTTGACGATTGCCTCCATATCATTAAATGAAGGAAACTGATCCGGAATTTCATTGACAATTTTCGCGATATGATCGACAATATGCCTTTCCGCTTCCAACACTTTAGCTATCTGCTGTTGTGAACTCATCATATGATGAATGATCTCGGTAATTTCTTGCTCCATAATACTACCTCCTGCAACCATATTCGTTAATGGTGTTCCTCGTTCATCTTATGCAGCCGGTCCTCGGAAGTTTCGCACATAATTTTTGTTGTTCAGGTGACACCCACCGCGGAAAGCTGATCTATAAGCTGTGCCATTTGGGGCCGAAATCTTGCATTTGTTTCTGCAACCTCCAGGTCAATCGCCTGACGATGTTTAACAGTTCCCATCTGACTGTGCCAATGGTAACCTAACAGTAGACTGAGTGTGGCGCTAGACTGAGTGCGTTCGTTTAAGATTATTCGCGGGGAACCATACCATAAGTAACGACAAGTTTTTTGGAGTCGGACGCGCAAGAGTTGCGCAAACGTCCTTGTACAGCATGGGTTTGCCTTCGGCCACTCTGTCGGAAAAGACTGCTTTTTGAGGCTTCTGCGTGCTGAGAACGGCTCAAATGACAATAGTGTACATGGAGGGGAGCTTTTGCTTGGGAAAAGCAAAAGCCCCCTCTACCGTTTTGGTAGAAGGGGCTAAGCCTAAAAAACACTTTTTCACCTGCTCGTCAAACTCCAGTTCGATGCCCTCGAACTTCTGACCCTTCTGAACGAAAATCTGTTTGACGATCGTTTGCAGTAGGGTCTTTTGTGTTTCCACTGGCGAAGATTCAAGCAGTTCGTGAAACTTGTCTAGCACGCTTCGGACTTGCTGGAGCGGGACGGGTTCTGCGACGTTGTCCGCCAACTGTCGTTCCGCTTCGGACTTCCGCCTTGTCAACACATCGTGTTTTGCCTTCAATTCGTTCAGCCTGCCAAGGAGAAAATCATTGTCTACTGCATCGCTCTCGTACAGCTTGAAGTACTTGTTGCGCTGGGCTTCAATCGTTTTGAGTTCCTTATCGATGGCTGCGACCTCCTTTTGGAGCGGAACTACACTCTTGACTCTGTCTTTGTTGATCTTGGCAACGATCTCTTCCAGTACCTTCGGCTTTTGAACGACCTCGGAAATCCTGTCGACCACGTAGTTTTCGGCAACGTCCGCTTTGACAGTGTTCGAGCCGCAGACCCTAGCACCCTTGTTGCGGGAGTTACTGCAAACGTAGTACCGCCTGACGATGGTGGTTCCGTCTTTCAACGTGTCCTTTATTCTGTGGGCGACGAGCGTTGCGTTACATTGGGGGCATCTCATCAGCCCTGTAAGAAGGTACGTGCCACTGAAAACGCGTGGGGACGAGACAGACTTCTTGGAGAACAACGTCTGAACTGCTTCCCACAGGTCTTGGGAAATGATCGGCTCGTGTTCTCCGTCTACGATGATCGGGTTACGATTCGTACCCTTTCTCCGCTTTTCACTCCAGTTTTCCCGCACGTTGTAGCGTATCTTTCCGACGTAGACTGGATTATTGATGATCGTTTTGACCGAGACGGAGCTAAAATCTTTTTGAGGCTTGGTCTTTTTCCCCTCGTGATTAAGAAGGTTGGCGATACTTCGGAGTCCTTGTCCGCTGGCGTACAACAGGAAAATCTTCCGCACCAGTTCGGCTTCAATGGGGTTGGCCTTCAGCATGGATTCTTTGCCTCGAAGGGTTGGAACTTCGACGACGTCGTACCCGAGGACGGTTCCGCCGTTCCACTTCCCTTGTCGTGCTCGTTGTTTCATGCCCATCTTCACATTCTCGACGATCGTTTTGCGCTGATACTCCGCTAATGCCCCGAACATGGAAAGGGTTAGAAATCCGTCTGACGTCTCCGTGTTGAAATTCGGCTCACTGTAGCTTTTGAACTTCACGTTGTACTGGTCGAACTTCTTGACCATCGTGAGGACATCCAAGAGATTTCTTGAAAGACGATCCAACCGCCAGACGAGGATTTCCGAGATTTTTTCAGTTTCAATTTCGTGCAACAGCTCTTGAAGTGCTGGACGCTTATCAACATTCTTTCCAGAAAAGCCTGCGTCAACAAACTCGCGGTATACGATCTTCTGTTCCGACTTGCAGTACGTTCGAAGGGTTTGCAATTGAGCTTCAATGCTGTATCCGAGTTCTGCTTGCTCAGCTGTTGATACGCGCCCGTATATGGCGACTTGGACAGGCTGCAACGCCTCAGGGGATGAATCTAGGTCAAGTAGCTTCAATTTGCGGGTCATCGAATTCATCCTTTCATTATGCTATTCGTTTGAACTCTGTTGTCCCAAGCAGTTTGGCTGTCAATTCTGCGTCCGCGTGTTCCTCTTCTTCTAGCTCGATCCATGCGTTGATCCACTGAATGGCCCGATTGTCGACGATTGCAACCTTTTGCCGTTTTGAAGTGGTGGAGAGGTAGTTTGTGACCATCGCGGCCAAAATTTCAATCATGGTTTCAAAGTTACTGGTGGCTGCTGCTTGCACGCTGACACGACCTTTCGAAAAAGTTGTGATTGGGATGGAAGGCGGCATCTTTCAAAAGTGCCGCCCTTTCGCCCTTTGTTGCGGGACATGGATTTGCACCCGCCCTGTTGTCGCCCTGAGCCGCACTGTCGGAAGGAGAGAAAGTGCGGCAAGTGCAGCTGCGGTGCGGCACGTTTTTGCCGCAATTCCTTGTGACTCTTGGCTAGGGCCGGAGTGCAGCAAAAGTTGGCCTTAGTGCACCGTGACGAGGTCGAAGTTTTCAAAACGCTGCACTTCGTACTCGAAAGGGTCGTCTTCTTCGAGTTGTTCGCTCCACTCTTCAAGGGAGAGGCCCGAAGGCAATCCGCGAAGCAAGTAGTCGATGTCCGCCTGAATTGACTCGTCTTCTTCGATGGTGTCAAGAATGGTTTCTTCCTGTTCTTCGTCGAATAGACCTTCAAGGCTTCGAACTCTGGCACGGTGCAACTCAAGTCCAGGGAAGTAGCGCCAGCCGTTGCTTCTGTTTTCTTCGGGAACAGGAAGTCCGATTTCCAACAGGGCCGTCTTGAACGCGGTCCAAAACAGTTTGCGGTTTTGTGCGCTTGCTTTGCTGAAGAAGTCAGTTTCCCCATTTCTTTTACACCAAAGCTCAAAGTATTCGAACAATTCGTTTTTGCCGAGTCTTTGTTCGGCAGAACCAGCCGTTACGTGCTCTGCAACAAAACGAATGACAGGATTTTGCTCTTCTTTGTAGGCAGAAACCGCTCTATCTACTGCTGCTGCGTTGGAGAACCTAAAGTCCTGCTCGCGAAGCCGTTTCAGGCCCTCCATTGCGAAGTTGAAAATTCCTGGGAGTTCTGCGAGAAGCTTTTCAACAAGGGACGTGTCAGCATCCTTGCGGAAAGTACGCCGGAAAGGGATGATCTGAAGCCGTTTGTAGAATCAATGCGTTTTGTCGCGGGCTGTCGGTAAGGCGTTTACGGCAAAGAGCAGTTTGCAGACGGGCTTGTAGCTGAATCCTTTTTCATGCTTATTTTCAACCCGAATCGGATCTCCCGCTGCCAGCAGCTTTACTTGTTCGGTGTTGAGTCCCTTTTCACTGAATTCGTTCTCAGAGGAAATGTTCAGTAGCTTGCCGACCAGTTCGGCGCGGGCAAAGGCTTGTGACAGATCGTTCATTGGAACATGCGAGACGTTACCCTTTCCGCAAAGGTGCTCAGCAACTTCGATCAAAACCGATTTTCCGTTTGAGCCGCTTCCTTCGAGGATGAACATTTTGTGTGCCCGTGTTTCGGTCGAGCAGCAGTATCCTAGCATCTCTTGCACGACGCGAATTGTTTCCCGATCACCTTGGAGCACTTCCTCAAGGAACTGAAGGAATCTCGGACATTCAGCCTCAGGGTCGTAGACAATCGGGTTCTGAATGCTGGAGTATAGTTCCCTTCGATGCTCTTCCAGCAGAAAGTTTTCGGTGTTGAAAATGCCATTGGATAGGTTGATGTATTGCTTGTTCAAGTCGAATTCCTCGACTTTTTCAGCGGCACGCGAGAGTCCCCACACGATGCTGCTTTCCCAGTTTGGGTTACAGACGTTTTCTTGGATTTCTTCAATTGTGTCGAAGAGAAACCGTTGCAGGTCGTCATCCTGAAATGGCTTCCACACGCCGTCTTTGAAGAAGAAAAAGCGTCGGGGCGGCGCTACGACGATGGAGTAGTCGCTCAAAAGGTGCTTGGCGAAGCGTACGCCGTGCACGTCCCTGAGTCCCTTGTAAGCATCGACTACAAACCCTTGCGCTTCTAACTCTTCGATTCTATCTTTTGTGAAAATCACTTCTCCTAGTTTTTCACTATTCCCAGCTTTCTTCCTCTCTTGTTGTTGTTTTAAGGCGTTTTCGAGGTTCCGAGAAGACACATTCGCGTCTATCAGCAGTCCTCGAAGCCTCTCGAAATCGGCGATGCTCTCCGACTTTGCAGCAATCAGCGCTTCCAGCACAGGCTCCTCGAAAGGCGCGCCTTTGTCTCCTTCTTTGTACTTCTCAACAGCTTTGCTCACAATCTCTGCGTTGTTTTCGGTTGCTTCTATCATCTGACCCACTTCCTTTTTTGAGAGATTTCCCTCATTGTATCAGGAAGAGGGAGGCAGGTCATTTTGGCTTTGCCTATGTTTTCGGGCGTAATTGAGAGAACGGTTTTTCTGAAAAAACTGAAATCGGGGAATTTGGTTATTTTCGAGGTTTTTTGACTATTTGGCGATTTGCTAGTGACAAAAGATCTTAACAGCAGCTTTTCCAACTGCGAGTGTGCCCCCAGCGTCAAAGGCGGCACTGACGAAACCACCGAGAAGTGGAATGACTTTTGCCATGTTTGCTGCAACTGATTGCCCGAACTTGGCCAGCAATTTTACCCCAACGGCAGCGTTTACCTGTTTGAGTGCCTCGCGTGACAATTGGGAAAGCACACGTTCGGTTAGCTTTGCTCCGAGATTCAGGCCAGCTTTTGTCAAGATGTCTTTCGCTCCGTTTCCGCACAAGCAGGCGAACGCCAGCATCTTGACTTCGTCGCGGTTGATGTCGTACCTGCACATGCAAGCGATTGCTGAGACTAGGCGGAGTTGGATGCACAGTGAGCTTAGGATGCTGGCTGGAACACTGAAAGGTAGAGTGGGGAGGCCGCCCAAGCCAGTCAGAAAGCCGGAAACGGCGCTTTTCGCAGTTTGGCTTCGAATCAAGGCATCGATCTTCTCTTCAAGTGTTCCTTCTCTTCGCAGGTACTCGTCGGCAAGTTCTTGCGCGGACTTTGTCTTTGCGAAGCCGCAGACGGCCTTCTCGTAGGCCCAGTTCAGCAGCTTCAAGGTGGCTTGTTGATCGTGGTTCATTTCATTCTCCTTTGTTTTTTCAGGGTGTGTTGCTGGAGCGGATTGATCGTTTCAGCTGCCCTGTCGCCCTGTTGATCCAACTCCTTGTGCCACAAGGGTTTCCGGCAGAGACGATGCCGCCCTGCACCCGCCCTGTGCCGCACTTCCACACGGAAGGGAAATAGGCAGCTAGGGCGGTACAAGGGAAGCGGAAGTTCCTTGGACGGACTGGACAAACAGGGAGGGCAGCTTCTGGAGGGAAAACTTTCAGAAGGGTTGAAACAAAATTTGAGGTTGAAAAGAGTTTCTAGATTCCTAGCACCCGCGCTCTGCTCTGCTGAAAGGGCAGCACAGGGCGGCAGAAGGACGGCTGAAAATCCTTGTGAGGCTTGGAAAGGGCAGGAGGACGGTTGTTTTCGGGGCAAGTGCAGGGAGTCAGGTGTGTTTTTTCATTTTGCGGGCAAGCGTGTTTTTCACCAGCCTGAGGTTCAGCAGTTCGGCCTGCAGCCGCTGGTCGATGGCGTGGATTGCCTTGAGGATTTCTTCCATGGTGGCTTGGTCGGGTTCCTGTTCGCTTCTGAAAAACGTGTCAAACATCGCGCTTTTTGCCAGCTCGCAGACTTCCAGCTGCTGGATGGCGCGGTCTTCCTCCTCGACGAGTTGCTCGTACTTTTCGTGCGTTTCGGTCAAAGTCATGTTTCGTCCTCCTCTTTGGTTTGAACTTGTTCTCTTCGTCCAGTCGGTTCGGAGTAGTCGTCCTGGTCGTGCCCGTTCAGGGCCTTTCTTTGCTCCTTGTCCAGAAACGGATTATTGTACTGGACGTGAAACGGCTCGCCCAGTTCCTTCGCCCAAAGGACGGCACTGGCAACGTCCCCGCCGTGAAAAAGAGGGTCATCCCCGAAGCTTTCGTCTTCCCAAACAAAGTCCGCCGTCTGTTGCAGCTCGTCAACGGCGAGGAAAAAGTCAGAGCCGTCAACGTACGGGTTCGTACCCGATTGGGCATCAGTGGTTCGCAGGACAACGCGGACGCGGTGTGTCGGCTTTTGGCCAGACAGTGGGTACGGAAGGTTCTCTGCAAGAAGGTCGAAGATAGGTTCCGCTGCGATGAGCATGACCCAGACATTTGTCCCGCTGCTGTCGACGGCGACGTTTCCGTTCCGCTCGAACGTTTCTTTCAGCTTCTTGAGAACCAGTTCGTTTGCCGTCAGTTTCTTTCCACTTGGTCTTTCAGCCATTGTTCCACCTCCTCGCCGTGCGCTCCGGCCTGCGTGAAGAACGTCATCATGTAGTCGTTGTCGTACAGCACCGCGATTTTGTACGCCTGAAGTCCTTCGCCTATGTCGAGCAGTTCGACGTACTCGGGGCAATTGCCCAGCAGTCCACCGTTTTCGCGGTTCAGCCCGACGTTGCCGAGGTCACGGATGTTGTCTCCTGCTTCCAGAACAAGGATGTAGCCGCGCTCGTTCAAGCGAAACACGCTACTATCTTCGTCCTCCTGTTCTACCCTTAGTTGATTGAAGTAGTCCTCAACCTGATCGAGGAGTGCCACCGGAAGCACCCCAGTGCGGCGCAGGATGTCAAAATCCTGCTGTGCCTTGATGATCCTCATTCTCTTGTCCCTCCTCAAAATGAAAATGACCCCTCGAAAAAGGGGTCAAAGTACTATTTCACGAATATAATATATCTATGAAATTTTACTAAATTCGGTATTTAGCCAATAATTTTGATTATTACTTTGATTTTTATAAACCTATCAATAACAAGTGAGGGATGAACCGTATCACAAGTAGGACGAAATTTATGGGTATAAAAAGGAACCTCTTCGAAAAAGTCGGAGAGGTTCCTTGCTAAAATAGAAAGCCGGTTGGTTATCTGATATATATTCTGCTAAGTGATGTTGACGTCCGCTCCAGCCAATTGCAACGGCTTATTGCATAGAGTTGCCTTGCGCTGCATTCGAGACATTCTCCCAGGCTTCCCAGGTGGCTAGACGGTCAGCATAGATGCCGCGCGCCATAGGTAAGACTTCCGAGCCGAGCGCAAATCGTAGTGGGGGTTCCGCTGCGTCCACGATCTTGAGAACGGCTTCTGCAGTCGCTTGAGGGTTGCCGCGTTTTTCGCTTGATAGACGCGTGAACACCTGCTTCCGTACATCGGCATAGACGTCCATTTCCGGTACTCGCTTACCTGAAGCGCCAAACTCGGTCGCATAGGCACCGGGTTCGAGCAGCGTCACCTTAATCCCAAAGTCCTTGACCTCTTGCGCCAGACTTTCGTGGAGTCCTTCGACCGCCCATTTGGAGGAGCAATAGAAACCGATGAGCGGCCTTGCCTCGATCCCAAGGGAGCTTGAAACGCTGAGCAAATGCCCGCTACCCTGCTTCCTCAGCAATGGCAAGGCGGCTTGGATGACTCGAAGATAACCAAAGTAGTTCGCATCAAACAGAGCGCGGACATCGGCTTCGCTTGCCTCCTCGACCATTCCGACCAAAGTATAACCGGCATTGTTGAGGACAACGTCCAACTTGCCGAAATGGGCATGAGCCCGCTGAACGACTTGGCGGACCTGCTCAGCATCCGTTACGTCGAGTGCCATGGGAAGAACGAGATCTCCGAAACGTTCCTTCAAATCGGCAACGTCCTCCAATTTGCGGGCGGTAGCTGCAACTTTATCGCCACGCGTGAGCGCGGCTTCTGCCCATATGCGTCCTAAACCGCGAGAGGCTCCCGTGATGAACCAAACTTTTTTATCCATGGTATACTCCTCCTTTAAATTCCCTGTTCTTTGTGGGATACTTAAATTAAAGCACCGCAATACGAAACTGTCAAGTTCCGAAACTAATTAGTATCGAAAAAGAGGGTTGAATTTAATGAATAAAATGAAAAGTGAAGAGTCAGTCGGGTCCAAATTAGCTGACGAAGTAGCGGAAAAGCCAGAGAAAACATTAGGCCGAAAACGAGATCACACGCGGGATGCTAAAATCCTGGAAGCGACAATCGACATCCTCGCCGAAGCCGGTTTCGATGGAATGACAATGGACATGGTCGCAGCTAGAGCGAAGGCCGGAAAGGCGACGGTGTATCGCCGCTGGTCCTCCAAGGCAGAGCTAGTCCGAGATGCCTTAACCTGGATGAATCGAAATCATCTTGAGCTTGACCTCTTGCCCGATACGGGAACCTTGCGCAATGATCTGCTTGCGCTATTGAAGCCGCAATCGCTCGAAGAAGGTGAACGCAAACTTCGAGTACTCGCAGGCCTGGGCTCCTTTTTTTCGCAGAATTCGGAATCAATTAACGGAGAAATTTTCGAACCGTGGGCTGTAGTGAATCGTGAGCTCATGCACCGGGCCGTCGGCCGCGGTGAAATCTCCACCCGCGCGGACATTGAAATGGCTTGCCAGGTTATTACTTCAATGGCTTCTTATCGCGGACTCGTACAGCGCAAAACATTCGACAAGCACTTCTACACTTCACTAATCGACGGCGTCCTACTCCCTGCCCTCAAAAATCCGTTAACATCTCCAAATGAAATGGAATAAGGAAGGCGACCTTTTGCTTGCAGAAAGAAATGCCCCCCACGAATTGGCCATGATGAAAGGGCCATCCAGCAAAAGGATGGCCTAAAAACTTGCCGTTACAGACAACGCGGAGAACCGTATCACAAATAGTGGTAAAGCGGAGAGTGGAAGTAAACATAGATTCTAAAGACTTCACTACTAGTATATAAAAAGGCTTTGTTAGCGGTAAGTATTGTTTTTTTATCAAATTGAAAAGACCAGTCAATATCTACTGACTGGTCTAATATGGTAAATGAAGTTTTAACGGAATAACACTTTTATAATAATCATCCCAGTTTATTGCTAACTTTTTTCTTTACTGGCATCCAAATTTCGCTATATACATTTTCCGATGTACCATTGTGCTTTGTAAAAGAAAATCCAGGTATATCTGCTACTTCATAATCTGAAGAAGGCAACCATTCAGAATAAATTTTTGCGGTAGTTTCTTGAAGCGTAGCAGGAAATGGTCCTTCATTAGGGAAAATTGCCCATAAACTTTCTTCAATAGAAAGTTGCTCTAAATCATCGAATGGATTTTCTTTTGTAGTTGCAAAACCAATCATATGCGTTAAGCAACCTTTTTCTTCCAAGAAACCATCGTCAAAATCATAAGATGCATTCAAGACTTGATGAGGATATAAATCAGCTAATTGATGCATTTCATTTCTTTGTTGTTCGGTAATTGACTGGGCTAGCTCTGAAATAGCATTATTTACACCTTCGAATTGAATTGGCACCCTTTTCGATACACCTACTATATTAAACTTCTCTTTCTTTTCAATTTTAAATTCCATGGATATTCCTCCTCTTATATCTATAAAGAATGAAAATTTGGGAAATGATTTTTGAAATTTTGTTTTTAGTTACTTGTGAAGGTAAAAAACCACTCCATTCACGAAAGGCTCTTGAAAATCCTTCTATAGATTGAAAACCATATTTATAGGCAATATCTGTCACTTTTGCTCCGTTAATTAGTTCAACATTTGCAACTGATAATCTCCTATTTTTGATATACTCATTTAATGACATTCCAGCCATATACGAAAACATCCTTTTAAAATGATAATCAGATAGTCCTACAATTTTTGATATGTCTTTTCCAGAGATTTCTTCCGTCAAATGTGTTTCAATGTAGTCCATTAACTTATTGAATTCTTGTAACATTCATTTCCCTCCTTTACAAATACATATTATCAGCAAAATTTATTTTTCACTCGATATTTTCTATATGGAATTTATCGATTATTATTACAGTCACTTAAATTATCATTCCATACCATTTTTTATTAGTCATCTGTGACGTTAAATAGCTATTAAACGTACTATCATTGTTGGTATCAGAGACTTTATTTATTAGCAGATCCACTGCAAGCTCCTCAATTAGAGTGATACGCTGAACCATATCACAAATAAGGCGAATTTTTTTGGCGTGAAGCCTTACGGGGCTTGGAAAGAGGCTGAAATTATGAGGGTTGGATTAGGAGAGGATGATGCCCGTTGAGCCTTTTTTAGAGGCTGGAGCGGGCGCTTTTATGGGTCATCTTTTTCTTCGGTTTTAGCGGAAGCAAGAGTTGCAAAGGGTTTATCTCAAGAAGAGCTAGCTAGACAAGCTAATGTTAGCAGGGAGACAATTCGTAATATAGAAAATGGCAAGTCAGTTCCAAATGTTTTACTGGCTCTTCTAATTGCAGGGATTGTAGGGTGGCTCGTTTCAGACTTATTTAAGCAAAAGTAGTGAAAAGAACATTATGTTAATTTGGAATTACAGTTGTGAAAAAGATAATATCTATAGCAATATGAAATGAAAAATATAGGATTAGCCAAAAAGGAGTGATAGCATGACAAGGAAAACAAGAAGTGATTGTACAGTAGGTACTTTTGAGAAAAAACAAGGATTACCGTCGGGTACCATTAGAAATATAGGGTATTCGGATTTTATAGTGGAAAAGGGCTTATAATTCGCCCTTCTCCAATTTCTCAATCAAGGTGGAAATGTCGATACCAAGAAGCTGTTCGCTACGTTCACGAATCACACCGACAGGAGGCATC
>JAQBPR010000133.1 GCA_028287395.1 Bacilli bacterium | reverse complement strand
TTTTTCATCCATCTTCGCAATATGATCTAACCATTGTTGACATGTAAATTGTCGTATTCTTGCACTATGAAAAGATTCGGCATGATCTCGAGGATTATCATATCCGCCAAGTTTCTTAAGAACCGGTAAATATTCCATGAGGATCGACATGGCAACTATAAGATTATAGCCAAATATAGATTGCAATTCATTGATGATCTCTTGTTCATAGTTGTTTAGTTTGCGTGTTTGTTTCCTCATAATATTGCCACTCTCCTTCCATGAAAATGTAATACCCAGATAACTTGAGCGTCGAAGCCAACTTTTCGTTTGAAAAGACGATTTGATAACCCAATCTTAAAGAATCCAGGCGAGAACCCCGCCTATTTCTTGTAATTTGATCGTAGAACCAAGCTATGTCTTTATTCCATTTTACTACATCTGTAACAATTTGACCAGTGTTGCCATCTGCAAGAGGGCCCATAATGATGTCAGCATGCTTTAAGCAAGGATCCCCGTTTAAATCCTTATTATTTCTGTGTGCTAGTATGAATGCAGCCCACCCTATAGAATCAGCCATAAATGTTTTATAGCTTGGTTCAAAAGATAAATTTTCCGGTTCAAATGTTAGATCAAGCACACACGGTTGTTCTTCAAAAGACGGCTTTCCTCTTGCAGTCTTTTTGGACCAATTCTGAGCTTGCTGCAAACCAGTGGTCATATAAAGACCTGCTCCAAAATCACGATCCGATCTCCAAAAACGACGATCCATTAATTTAAGCCTGAATCCATCTAAACATCCAGAGCTTGTCCCATGATACAAGTTTTTCGGGAATACATATTCACCATTTTGTAGTTTATTCATTTACCCCCCTTGTTTTTTAAGAGGTTTGATACCTCTGTTTTATGACCATTTAATAATAAACGGTAAAGCAATAGGATAGCAATAATCTTTTATATTTTTGCTGAATTTGCTTCTCCAGTAAAAACAAACCGAAAAAAATCAGTCTAATGACCTGAATTTTTTCGGTTATAAATGGAACCAAATGATTTTTTTAATACTAACCCTTCATTTCCATAATGATATAGCAAAAATATGAATATTAGGCACAAAGGGTAACCGTATCTGTTTGAGTTTCTTATGAGTAAGCAAGGAGCTTTTTTGAGCGTATAAATGAACTTCATGGGTTAATTTACCTCGCCCCCTTTGAATAACATTGTATTTCATTGCGACGATTTCATTATTAACAGGAAAGTATGTCCACCAATCTGAAAAACCCAATACTATTTCTTCTGTAGAGTTATCTTCAAAAGTAAGGGTTATTTTATCCTTATAGCTTCCGAGTTCACAGCATCCTAAAAACATAATGCCTTTATAAAGGTCTTCCCCTACTTCTATTTGTTGTTCAAGGCAAGAAATATTATCATGATTAGGGTACAGCTTTGGACTAAATTCAAAGGACATATCGGCTATATTCAAAGCACGTTGATCTGTTAAGAACTCATTCGAAAAATAAAAACCCTCTGCATCAAAATCAGCTGTATTCTTATCATTCTCGAAACCTTTGCAATTGAATAAATGATTAATTTTCAAGGGTACAATAGGACCATCAATAGAATCTGACAAGTGATGCTGCTGATTAAGGATTGGGTTTAATTCAGACATTAGATCAACATGACTTAAAATTTCTAACAATTGCTCTAAAAGTTGTTCTTCCCTATATGCGTTTGTTGCAATTTTCCCCATAACATCATCCATCATTTTTAAATGTGATTGGGTTCTGGATAAAATATTCATTTTGGTTATAAATCCACGGATAATTGCCCAGCTGTTTGCAAGTTGATTCATCTGATCAGCGACATATGAAAGACCTGATATATTATAAACTTTATCAAGATACAAAAGCATGAGTGCAAAATTGGCTCTATTATATGTCAAATTACCTAATTTGATAAATAACTGGCTTTCCCCAAAATTTGTAAATCCCTTGCCTTCTTCCAAATAATTAATAGAAGGAATCTCTTTAGAAAAAGCTAGCATAGCATTCAATGTATCTTTAGTATCTACATATTCACGAAGTTGGTTGCAAAGGTTTGTACAAATAAGATCTCTATCCCTAATTCCATTATCTATATAATTAAAAGTAAGACAACCATAATAACCTTGTTTTAAAAGATCATAAGACAGTACAAATTCCTTTTTCCCAAAGAATGGATCCGTACAGTATAAATCATTCGTATCCTCATCTATGCCAACAACCAGCATAATATGAATAAATGAATGAATTTGGAGATATTTCGGGTCACCTGGAGTAAAATAAGCATCATTATAAATCCCCACGGGTCTACCCTTTTTTAATTGATCGCGGATAATTATAAGTCCTTCTTCAAGAGATTGTTTATGATATATTTGAAGATGATAACCGTGAAATTTTTCAAGCAGACTAAAATAAGTTCTAAAATCGATCCGTATCCGACTTCCAACTGTGTTGTTTTTATTCTCGCTATCAAATGCAAAGTTCAACGAATGAGCAAACATTAACTCATAATCTTTCTGAAAATAATGACTAACAGTGGCTATAACATCGACAAAGCAATTTCCACCGATTTTTATAGGCTCCATATTCAATATATTCAATATTCATCCACCTTTACGCATTTATGAATTAATCATGCTTAATATCTTTGAATACTTTATCTGTGAACTTAAAATCATCCTCAGTATTCAACCCAGCTACAATGACTACACTTACACCTGCTTCAAAATACTTAATCATATAGGCGGTAACTTCTTCAATGCTTCCCACTAATATTGGATTATTGGCTAATCCGCTATTAAATCCGCCCATCCAATAAACATCGTCATAATGTTCCGCCTCTGTTCCTAACACTGCCATTTGCTTTAACCAATTGGATTCCGATTTCTTTTTCATACCCGTTATAATTTTTCCACGGGAATTTTGTGGATAGCGGCTCCTCGCTATCTCCCAAGCTTCTTCTTTCGTTTCTCTAGCGATAATTCCAATTTTAATTCCTGCTTTTATCTTGGAATGATCAAGATTATTCGAAACACTATTTCGGTATAAATCAACAGGCTCTGGATGAGTTATATAAACATCCGCATGATTAAAAGCTACATTCGTACTTGCAGAGGATGATCCAGCAATAAAAAAATCTGGGATTAGCTCAGTTGAAATTCCTGGACTTACTTTTAAATCTTTATATTTATAGTATTCACCATTAAAATTCAAAGGCTGATTCGAGCTGAACGCCATCTTTAACACTTGAATATACTCTGATAGGCGCAAATAACGTTGATCATGATCTAATGATTCATATACTTGCTCTAATTCATTTTTCGCTGCACCTGTTATCATATTTAATACTACTTTACGACCGTATAAATACGATAAGCTTTGAACCATCTTTGCCGAAGCTACCGGAGTAGAATAATTCGGTTGTACAGCAATAATCGGAGATATTTTTTTGGTATTCTGAATAATCCAGGATCCTAATATAAATGGATCTAGCATAAGATGATTAAAATGAAATAAAATGCCTTCATATCCGTAAATATCAGCATGAACAGCAATATTCAATATGGTCTGAAGGAAGTTAGCTAAATCAGAATCGAAGTTTGGGAGATTACAAAAAAGCCTAAAGTGATATTTCATTCAAACCCACCTTTATACAACAAATTAAACTAAAATACGATTTGAAAAAGCATCCATAAAAGCATCCAACTGCGAACTATAACGATGGACCAATTCCCAATCCTTTGAAACAATTAAAGTGAATAATCTACCTTGATATATAGATTTTCCTTCTTCGTACTTCGATGGAAGCGTGCCCGAGGTATAAACAATCACACCTTCACCTCTGCTTTCATCGTATAAAATACCTTCTTGATCTAACGCCTTACAAATAGCTTCATATCCAAAAGGTGTCTCTGAAATAATTTTAAAATAACGAGAGAAAATCTTTCTTTTACCCACTATATATTCCATAAACGAAATGTAAGTGGATAAAGTAAACCGCCCATTTATTTCAATAATGGGGATGATTTTATCATCATCAGTAATAATTGAATCAATACCTGCAACACCTGTATATCCGAGCTCAAATAAATATTTCCCGATGACTTCTCCGAAATTTTTATAGGAATGAATCACTTCTTCGCTTAAATCCGCAGGCATTTTTGATCCGATATAGACGGTATCTTTAAGCACTTGTTCTTTAATAGAAAACATATCCACTGAGCCAGTAGGGGATATATAAATTTGATAGTTTATATCCTTTTTTTTATGATACCAGCCTTCTACCAGCCATTTGGAATCAGGGTTATTTCGGATTTGTCTAGCTATTCTGCCTAGAATGGCCTGCATTGAATCTTTATTTTCGATAATATATAAGCCTTTTCCTGAAGCACCATGCGGCTCCTTAATAATGATTTTTTCAAAAAAAGGCGAATGATTTACTAAACGATCATATTCTTGACTAATTTCCTCCACAGAAGAGCAGACATTGCCAAGACAAACATGCAAATTTAATTTCTGTGCTATGGCTCTATTAAATATTTTATCATTCACCATTGCGTTTATCGCCGATGGAGAAGCTATAATATGCAAACCACATTTTTCAGCTATTTGCTCCTCAATATAAGTAACCGCATAGGGAACAAAATAGACATCCTGCTCTTCTCTGCTTATATTTATTAACGCACTTTGAATTTGTTCATCTTTTAAAACAAGCTCAGCTATCGGCGTTATTAAATCAGCATTTTCAGGTATCCAAATTCTCGGGACTGAAAAACCTAATTTTTGAAGCATGCTTAAAAAGATTGGATCTGGCATTTCACGAAGAATCATCACATCCTGTTCACGACAAAGCAATAAATTCATTTCTTCGACTCTATTCACGATCATATCCTCGTTTTTATCCACAATACCTTGATTTAGCTTATTCCAATATTTTTCAGCGCCTATATTTAGCAGCCAAATGATGACACCTTTATGTCTTGCAACCGTTAAATATTGAATCAAATCAAATGTATCATCCATCATTTACGTGAAAGACTTTTCGGGAATGGATAGGTTATTCTGCCCTTTCAAAAAGTCCTCCACTTTCCCCCTCTCTCTTAAAACATAAACTTCATTTTCGAAATAGATCACTTCTGCCGGCAGCGTATGACTTAAAAATAATACAGGGCTATGCGTCAATCCATAGGCACCGGATTTTTCAATAACGATGTAATCATTAGGGCTTGCTTCCGGTAACTTCACCTTTTGCCCCATTACATCGGTTGGCGTACAAAGTGATCCTACAACATTTACTACCTCTTGTTCCTCTTGTTCTTTCCCTAATAGGTACATAGGAAAATTATTCCTCACATACCTACCTAAAAAAGCCGACGAAGCATGTTGATTAGAACCACCATCGCAAACATAATATTTAGTTCCTTTGCTTTTTTTCTCATAAAGAATTTTTGTAATAAAAACACCCGATTCAGCTAATAGAAATCTACCGCTTTCCACGCCAATCCGTGTTTGAGTGAGTCTATCTCGATACTTTTGCCAAACTAATCCTAACTCCATTTTTAAATGTTCCATATTCAAGTAGGCTTCGCCGTTAAAATACGGTATTCCAAAGCCTCCACCCAAGTCGAGAAATTCTAAATTAAAATGATAGGCATTTGAAATTTCTATGGATAGTTTAATAACTTCCTCCATATTATTCACTATACTTTGGGCATCAAGCATTTGAGATCCCGTATAAATATGTATTCCTATTATGTTGACATTGGATAATAAATGGATTGCTTTCATCGCCTCGCCGATTTGGTCTTGTTCAATGCCAAATTGTGTAGCAACTCCTGTCATTTTCAAGCTTGCACCAGTAATATTGAAATTCGGGTTAATTCTCAGTGATATATTTACCTTTTTCGACTTTTTTAAGGCAATTTCTTCAATAATCTGTGCTTCTTTAACGGATTCAATATTGATGCTATAAATATTGTTTTCGATAGCATATTCAAGTTCTTTATAAGTCTTCCCTGGACTCGTGTAGATCATATTATAGGGCTCAAATCCGGCTTCAAAAGCAATATGTAATTCGCCTAATGAAGCGACCTCTATGTGGCTTCCAAGTTTTTTTAAATACTGGCATATACCGAGAAGCGGATTTGCTTTTGCCGAATAAAATATTTCAAATTTGTCCGGTAAGCAGCTCTTTAACAAGTGATATTGTTGTTCAATTTTATCAGCCGCATAAACATATAGAGGTGTATCGTATTTATTTGAAATTTCTTTTAAAATATTACGATTCATCCTGGCTCCTCCTTAAGTTAGCTGTTATAAACTTGGTAATAATCGCGGCCCATTTTTTGAAAGATGTAATCTACGACGCCCGAATGAATATTAAGTGAACTATCATTTACCCAAATTATATTTAAATGATTGTTTACCTTCTCCAGCAAAAATACGCGCGTATATTCTCTTCTCATCTTCTTCAAATAAAATAAGTCCTTATTTTTTAGAAGCTTGTGTTGCATGATGTACTTATTGGTATGAAAAAGTGCTTTTCCCCTTGATTTAATTCGTTCATAACAAAGCCTTGGCGGTGTATCGAAAAAAAATACCCAATCCGGTTTTCGTACTATACGACTGAGCATCCAGCTAAGCGATTTTCCAGCCCCATTTACGACATCGCGAGTTATTCCGGTGTAAATATACCGATCCGCAATGACAATATGATTTTTTTTCAAAGCTGGCAATATAATGAGGAAATAATCAATCAGAAAGCTAATCCATTGTAAAATACTATAGAGAACAGGTGTTAAGATGCCGATTTTCAAAAATTTATAAACTAAACTCCGAATGAATATATTGGAATTCCATTCTATCTTTGTGAATTTCATTCCCGCATCACTTAAAAACTGAGTTAGTCTATGAATTCCTTCACTTTTTCCTGAACCGCTGATTCCTTCGTATACAAGGAGAATGCCTTTCTTTTGGTTAATAATTAAATCGTTATTATCCAATGAGATCACCTATTTCCATTTAAAATATTGGTTGGTAAACTCTATATTCCTATTTGATCTAATGCATTGTAACGTTTCATATCAAAGAATCGAGAAATTAAATCTTTGTTCCATTTATAGATGACATTGGCGTTTGAAGCATCGACAACTTGCTCCAAATAAGCTATATTTTCTGGCTTAATCTTTTTGAGCATGGCTATAAATTCTGCATCTTCATTTAAAATCGGGAAAAAGGTCCGTGTATATTCCAAAGCATAGAATGATTCGTTGATAATATTGTTTTTTGTTATAATTTCAATAAATAAACTCCAATTGACCACTAAATTCACATCTGTTAAGAAGCCGTAAATATCAACAAATTTATAGAGTCCCAAATCGCGTTGATACCCTACCCATGTTAAAACTGCGGCTTCTTTAAATAAATGAACACATAAATGGGCTAAAAAATATTCCTTCGAAAGAGAACTTATTTTTTGTCCACCGTCGAATTGGTAATCTTCTGCTTCTTGAATAAAGTCATCTACTGCTTTTTCCGTTCCTTGTGCCATCCAGTCTAATGAGAAGTTAATATCGATCTCAATCAAATTAATTCCGGGTTCATTAACCACCTTACGATAAGGTACCACTTCACCATAATTCATCCGGTGAGTGAGAATTTCTCTTCTCGTTGCAGGAATGACTACATTTTCATTTTCATCATGAAAGCCTTGAATAAAGCCAAGCTCTTTCATCACGTTTCCACATTCAGTTAAATCTTGAGCGCGTAGTAAAATATCAATATCGCTAGATATCCGGCACCCAATTGGATAGATCGAATTGGCAAGAATAGATCCTTTCAGAAAAGCATGAGGAATTCCACTTTCTTTCATTGCTTTGGCAATCTTTATAATGTAATGTTTATGGGAATTTGTTCTCTGTGCTTGGATTTGATTAATTAAATAAAGTCCAAACTCAAATTCTCGATTAAAAAAAGGCGCATTTACCTTTCGCAGCACATGATATGCAATTCCAGCGGTTCTGTTATAGAGGAGATGACCTGAAATTTCTGCCCAATCAAGCTTCTCGCTTACTAATTCCAAGATTCGATCTTTGTTTGGTTTTTGAAATTGGGATAACTCCAGTACTAGCTCTTGTTCCATTGTTTTAGTCATTTTAAGGCTCACTCTCCATTATAGTTTTTTAAACAATTTGTTTACGAATGGTCTTTCCTGCCATATTTCGCGGAATTTCATTTACGACATTAACTTTATCCGGATATTGATAAGGGGCAAGCTTTTTTCGGCATATATAAACTACGTCTACTTCACGAATTTCTATTCCGCCAAAAGGAACCACACTTATGTTTATTTTCTGCCCATATTGCAGATCTGTTGTACCAAATACAATGACTTCTTTAATTCTTTCATCTTCTAACAATACATCTTCAATCTCTTTTGGATAAATATTCATTCCCGCACGGATGATCATATCGTCTTTTCTACCTGCAATGTAAAGAAATCCATCTTCTCCTTGGCTTACCATATCGCCTGTATAAAGCCATCCGTCCTTTAATTTAGCTGAAGTCAACTCAGGAGCTTCCCAATAGCTCACGAAAATATTAGGTCCTTTGACAATTAATTCTCCCGTTTCACCCGTACTTAATGGATTCCCTCTTTCATCAATAATTTGGATACTTATACTGGGCAATGGCTTTCCAATACATCCTTCTTTGTCTGCAAAATACTGCGGTGCTAAGTAGGTGATTCTTGGTGAAGCCTCCGTTTGACCATATAGCATATAGAATTTTATATGAGGAAATCTTTGGCTTATTTTAAGTGCAACTTGCTTATGAAGGTATTCACCCATTAGCGCCACTTTTTTGAGTTGCAGCATTCGATATTCAGCTTTATCCAGAGCTAACTGATAAAAGATTGTAGGTGTTGTACATAAAATCGTAATATGATTAGATTCCATAAAACTTAATAATCTTCGAGGAATGAAAGCCTCATTATAAAAGGTGATTCTAGCCCCACAGATTAGCCCATATAAAAATTCACCTGTCATAACAGATGCATGACTTAATGATCTGTTAATTATGATGTGATCGTCATTTGAAATTTCAAAATATGTTTTGATGTCTTCGATATTCGCTAAAATGTTATGATACGTCAAAATGGCGCCTTTAGGTTTCCCGGTACTTCCAGACGTATACATTACAAAAAATGCTTGATTATTATCCTTTGAAACTTCCGGAATCTGCAAAGGCGGAAACGATTCAATGGATGATAAAGTCAGGATTAACGTACCCGCAGATTCGCAAGCCTCAATCAACTCAGGCGTTATACATTCTCCTGTCGGAGAAAACAAGAAATGTGGTTTGGTATGCTGAATAATTTGGGCACATCGTTGCCCGCCATACTTATACGCTAACGGAATGATCGCCGTATTTAGTGCAATAAGGCTTAGAATAGGGATCGCTTCATCAAAAGGATGCACATCTAATACAGCAACTCTACTGCCAATCGGAATAATGGGATGAAGCTTATTTGCAAGACGCCTCACTTCACGGAATAACTCGTGGTAACTTAGGCATTTACCATTTGGATGGGTCAACGCAGGGTAATCGCCATTTTCCTCAAATGAATTTTCTAGAGCATCCCATAGCTGCATATTAGTTCGAACTTTGTGCTATGGTTTTGTGGATTAAGGCTTCTAAATCACCTATATTCCTTAGTGATTCCACGCCTAAATCAGATTCATCAAAAACAATATCAAACTTTTCTTCAATTTGAACTAACAACTCGACATATTTCATAGAATCGATTCCCAAGTCAGATAGTAATACATCTGCAGAAAGCTCTCTATTCTCAACTCCTACCGCGATTTCTTGAATAGTTTCGTTAATTTTCTCTTGAACGTTTAACATGATTAATATTCCTCCCAGTTTTAGTAAATATGTTTTTTATAATGTAACCATTTGATTCGTATACTTATTAAGCTGGTCTATAATTTTTGTTTCTAGTTCTATGATGGTATCCAAATGTTTGACCATATCATCCACCAAAATAACTTTTTTTGCTATTCCCAGCTTCAAAGCAAGATTAGCGCAAATTTCCCATTTCTTCGCGGAGCTTTCTAAATCCGAAACGATCTCTGAAAGTATCTTTGCCGGGAAGAACTTCAAGCCAATTTCCTCGATAAATACCTTGAAGCGACTTCGACTTCTACTAACTCGCTTGAGAGTTACATTGTAATAGGCTTTAAACATTTGAATTACGGCTTCATTGAATTCTTCTTCTTTCCTCATTAACAAACCATTTTGGAATGCATGCAAACGCTCAATACCACATTTGTTGCCCAGAATTTCTTTTTGGCCGAGCATAATGCTACAGCTATTTTTGATCATGTTCTTTAGCTTTTCCTCTGAAATTTCAAAATCTTGGGCAATATTGATTTCCATCCAAAGATTTCGAATGGGTCTTTTATACAATCCGATAACTGGATTTTCTCGTGGAACGTCCGAAACCCTCGACATTTCGACTTCATTCATCAGCAAACTACCATCAAAGTCGCTTTCGGATAACTTATATTTATCAAAAAGTTCAATCGTTCCATTTTCTTCGTCATATCCAGTTACAACAACTGCATGCAGTCCATGCTCTTTTTGATAAGCTTTGTGATATGGCATATAAAATAAATCAACAACTACACACAAAGGTTTATTCGAATCCAGAACTTCCTTCATACGTTGATAAGCAATATTACTGTCATCATTTATGAACATATTAATATTGATTCTGTCTTTATACTTATTTGCTTGTTCGAATTTCATTTGTTCGTTGTAATACGTTGTTTTCGGCAAATAAACAAATTCATGAGATGTATTTAGTTCTTCCTCCGTAAATTCCACTGAAGCATTAAACCTATACATGAAATTTGTACCAATATATCCTGTAGAATCTTCATACATGAAAGAAAGATAATCGGCGAGGATAATATTGGGGTTAAAACCCATATGCAAAATAATTGCGGCATAGGCTGTAGCGAAACAATCATTCACATGCGCTTCAAAATATCTTGGAACATCCAAAATGGTATTTCTCCCCATATAATCATTCCTTTTTTTGTTTATTTATACTATTTATATCTTTGATTAATAACTTTGATTCTGCCATCAAGGCCAGGTGAAACGTTCCCTTTTTCTTTAATATACTTTGCAAGAACATCCCTTAATAATTCTCCCTTGCTAATCAATTTTGCATCTTTAAATTCGTCATAGTTATCTCCGCCATCAGCTAGATAATCATTCGTGGCTACCTTGAATAACTTATTTTTATCTAATGGCTTGCCATCCTTCGTTACACTTACCAATCTCTTACCCGCTGGTTTAGAACCGTCAATTTCATAACTTATTCCTGAAACCTGAAGGAATCCTCCATTACTTGCTCCATTAGGCCATTCACGTAGCCCTCTTTCAAGCGCATCGTATACTTTCTGTCCGGTTACCTCTACGGTCATCAGCGAATTGACAAATGGCAGCGGCTTGCCGATATTATATAAAGTGAGATCTCCCTTAGGAACACTTTCACGAATTCCGCCTCCATTTAACAGAGCTAAATCAGCGCCGCCCTGTTCTTTCATTGCATCTGCAATTAAATCCGCCAAATTCGTTTCCTGCGATCTCACTTGTGTACGTACCCCATTAAGCACTACCGAAGATTTCCCTATAACTTCCTTACCTTTCTCAAAAGCAATATCATAATATTTTTTAGCTACGGCTGCGATAGTTTTATCTTCTTTTGATCTATCATTTGAATTGTGTATACTCCATACAACTTTGGCAACCTTACCTTTTTTGTAATACAAATCTGCTACACCTACATGAGTTGTGTATGATCCAGGTTCCGCAAAATAAGTATTGTTGATTTTTTCAGCTTTTTTATATAGCCAATGGTGGTGTCCACTCAGAATAAAGTCGATGCCATCTACCTTTTTGATCAGCTCTTTATCTAAATCGTCACCTAAATGGGAAAGCAGAATGATTGAATCAACCTTTTGACTTTCCAAATCAGCTACGACCCTTTTTGCAGCGACTATCTGGTCTGTAAATTCCACTGTACTTTTTCCAAATACAGCCATATTCGACAGCGATTCTGGAATAGTTAAGCCAAATACACCTATTTTTTTACCACCGACATTAAAAATTTTGTATTGTTCAAATGCAGGTTGTCCGTCTTTTGATACATTGGCAGCTAACATCGGATAATTGAGCTTGGATTTGATTTGCATGATTCTATCAAATCCAAAGTCAAAATCATGATTTCCTGCTACCATAGCGTCATATCCCATTAGATTTGCTGCCTCAACAATGCCTTCCGATTCATTAACATTCGCTTCATTCGTTCCATGGAACATATCACCGCTATCTAGTACAAGTGAATTTTTATTTTTCTTCTTTTCATCATCGATCACAGCTTTCATAAGCGGCATACCCATTTCGATATTAATCTCATCCAGCGTATAATATCCGCCATTCGCCTGATCGTAAACTAAATGGCCATGGACATCTCCCGTTGTAATTAGACTTATCTTTTGCTCGTAATATCCCATGGATAATAGCAAATTATTAAAATTGACCTCTCTAATAATAAAAAATGCTGCCGCTGCTATAATAAGGACGCCCAAGACAATTAAATTCGTATATTTTTTCAAAATTAATGTTCCTTTCTTTTCTAAGTAAATTGATTTATTGCAGTGAATTCCCGGTACTAGAATAGTTTTTAACTCCTTGCTTCCAGACCATATAAACAAGTATAAACATCACAATACCTACTACTGGGGTTAAATATAAGTAGCCGTCCCAAAATGAATGTAAATCATCTTTTCTCAAATAAAATTGAGCAGGAAAATAATTAACAAAGGCAAACGGGACTACAAAGATGAGAAGTTTTTGAATGAATCCGGGATAAAAGCTTATTGGATAACCAGCTATCCTTCGCGAATTGAAGAAAATCAAATTGCGAATATTTTCCGTTTTCACAGTCCAAAAGCTAAAACATGACGATAGCATAAAAATTGAAGCCTGAATAATCGCCCCACCCAGTAAAGCCACAATATAATAAATAATGTTGGTTAAGTTCCAATCAATTCCTACTGAAAATGCAGTATTCAAAAATAACAAAGCTCCTACTATTCCGTGGCCTAGAGTTGCAGGGTAATCTACTCTTGAAGCAATGATTTGGAATAACAAACCAAGAGGCCTAGTGAGAAATCGATCGAATTCCCCAGAATGCACCATTCCGTCAAAATCTCTGACGCCGGCGAAAAGAAAAACGAAAAGACTGTAGGAGAGAAACAAGAAGCTGTACAAAAAAAACAGCTCATTCAGTTCCCATCCTTTGATGTGCAAAAAACGGGTAAGAATTAAAAACATGACAATCACGCTGGTCATTTCTCTGCAAAATATAGCAAAAACAATTAACGATCGATCAAACTTATATTCCAGAGTTGTCTTCAAACTTATTTTAGAATATTTTAAAAATATAATTAGCGTTGCTATTAGGTTAAACCTGTTCACTATTATCCCCCTTGAACAACCAATTTTTTTGTTGCCGCTCTCCATAAAAGCTGCCCTATTCCAAATAGAACAAAGACCCAAATCATCTGCTTAACTAAACTGGCAACTATTTCATTTTCAGGAACCATGCCTAAGTAAATTCTAATTGGTGTATAAAAAATGGAATCAAATGGCGTGAGCTTTATAAAATCAACTAAACCTTGGGGTAAAAACCACAGTGGAATTAACGCACCTGAAAAAATCATTACCGCAGCGTCTTTAATCGTCACTAGGCTAAACGTCCAATAAAACCAAAATGATGAGACCCATACAATAAAATTCAAATTATATAAAACAAGATACCCAAGTAATCCACTAATCACAAAATAAGTGAGCATAATAATTGAAAAAGGCGGAAGCAATTTGAATAAGAAAATAGAGATGATTAATGCGGGCAGCAATTGCATGATTAATCTAAATATCATCGTTCCCAGATTATAAGAAAAAACGTAAAGTCTAAAATTAATTGGTTTAATCATATCTGCAGAAATTAAACCGCTTCTTACTTTAGACTCGATAAAATATTCATCCATTATATATAACACTTGCATAAGAAACGATAGAACAATATAAGTGGCAAGCATTTTAAACTGAACACCTTCCAAAGTCTCTTCTTCTTCATAAATTGCTTTCCAAATAGCAAGATTCACAAAAATCATCACGATAGCATTAATCACACCAGCGAAATAATCCATTCTGTATACAATATTGTTCTGAAAAGACTTTTTAGCGAACTCCAGATAAACCCTCATTAAGATGAATGCCTCCTTGGTAAATTTCCCTAATGATTCCATCAATCTCAGGTTCCTGAACAGTTAAATCGATAATGCTATATGATTGAGTCAACATTTGAATCAAATGGGATACTTGAGTTCGATCTTTCTCAAATTTAAACCATTTTTTATTCTCTCTCTCGTCAATCAATTGCGCCCCCTCAAGGTTAATATGTCCATACTTCTCACTAAATTCCACTGCTAGAATTCTGTCTTTTCCATACTTATTCTTAATCCCATCAACTGTCCCATCATAAAGTTTCTTTCCCTCATCTATGATGATCATTCTATTACATGTCTTTTCAATATCGTCCATATCATGAGTTGTGAAAAGCATGGTTGTATTCTTTTCTTTGTTCATTAGCTTAATAAATTCGCGTATTTTCTCTTTGGCAACAACATCTAGCCCAATCGTAGGTTCATCGAAGAAAATGATTTCAGGATCATGAAGCAATGCAGCTGCAATATCTGCTCTCATTTTTTGTCCTAAACTAAGCTGTCTTACCGGTTGTTTTATAAATTCCTGCAATCCTAATAATTCACTAAACATATCGAGATTATGTTTAAAAACCTTATCGGGAATCTTATAAACGTGTTTCAGCAAATCATAAGTATCACTTACAGGTAAATCCCACCATAATTGCGTTCTTTGGCCGAATACAACGCCGATTCTGAACGCATTCTTTTTTCGATCATGATATGGCGATAACCCCCCAATTGATATTGAACCTGATGTCGGGACCAGAATTCCGGTTAGCATTTTAACAGTGGATGATTTCCCTGCACCATTGGGCCCGATAAATCCTACTGTTTGGCCTTTTTCAATGGAAAAGCTAATCAAATCTACAGCTCGTTTTAATTTATGTTCAGGGATCAATAAGCTTTTTATAGAACCAAACAGGCCTTTATTTCTTACATTTATTTTATATTCCTTAACCAGATCCTTAACTTCGATTAATGCCATTATTTTCGCCCCTTATGTTAAGGAATGTTGTGCTACCTTGTGGGCAACGATTGCACTTAATTTGTTTATGGAATTTAAATTTTCCAACAAAAGCTCTTCGTCATCAAAGTTTATTTCAAAATGTTCCTCGATGTTTACAACGATATCCATACAATTTAATGAGTCCATTCCAATGGCGTTTAATGGATCCTCTCCTGCCAACTTTTTAATATTTTCTAAATCAATTCGTAATACATTTGCAATGATTTCCACAATTATTTCTTGTGCATTCATATTTTCCAACTCCTAATCAACCATATTTTCACTAAATTGGGGTGGTACATAAACGATACACTATGGCACAAATCGGATACTAGATGTCTTTAGTCTCGATTCAGTATCCAGAAGTCATTTTAAGAGTCAATAAAAAAAGGACATATGGATATTTGTTTTATCCATATGTCCTAAATTTTATTTTTCCCACTATATTAAACCATTTTTTATAACATAAACCACCAGTTGAATACGATCCTTCAAATTCAATTTTTTTAATATACCCGAAATTGTATTTTTAATAGTTCCTTCGGACATATAAAGACTTCTTGCAATTTCTCTATTTTCCATTCCCTCCACAATATGACGAATAATACTTATTTCTCTTTCGTTAATGCAGTGGTCAAAGGTTCCCTTAGTTACCTTCGACGTTATTCCATTCGTATTTACATGTTCAGTAACACTAAAAATGACATCCTTATGCATAACATTAAGCCCTAATGCTACGCTTTTCACAGTCATGATCAATTCTTCCGGATTAATATCCTTTAGCATATATCCATTGGCACCGGAATTCATTGCATTTAATATATTTTCAGCATCCTTGCAGCCTGTCAGAATAATTATTTTAATTGAGTTAAATTTATTTTTAATCAGCTTTGCACCAGCTATCCCATCACTCACTGGCATGGCAATATCCATTAACACAATATCTGGAAGGAGCTCCTCACATAAATTAAATACCTCAAGTCCGTTCGAGGCTAATCCAACAACCTTAATTTCCTTGTCTCCTTCTAGTATAAGCTTGATGCCCTCACTCATAATTCGCTGGTCATCTGCTAATACCACACTTATCATAAATTCTCCTTTCTATTTATCCAGATTTTTTAAACAGGTTATATTTTCGCTAGCTTTGTGACCCCTCCTTTTAATAAAGTATTTTGATAGCTCCAAATATAGTTTCAGTGTCTTATGATGATTATATGGTTCTCATTCGTCAAGTTCTATTGTTATGGAGACTTTTAAACTAGCAATATTGTGACATTCCTGATATTCATTAATTCAAAATAGCGATTAAAAAACCTAGTTTTCTTGCCGCACGAAGATTTTATTTCATTATTCGGAAAAAAAATATTAAATATTTTTAAGGCTTCCTCATAGTGACCATCAACAAATTCAATTTCTAACTCATAGTCTGTTTTGCCAAAATAACTGCTTTTATCGATATCTATTAAAATATGCTCCGACACTTTAATTCTTGTGCGTTCTGTTATTAAAGCATGAATTTGTAAGGCTTCCCCTTTTATGGGGAGATCATCAAATAAATAATCCAAATGAATAACCATGGGAAATTCAGAAATTGGCTTGCATATTTCCTTTTTGACTTTATAACTCCCATTATCCTCCACAGTATACTTTATTTCCATCATCAAATTTTGGTCTATTTGACGTACCCTTAACGTAATATCTTGGTGATAAAGCGCATAGTCACTCGTATCATAATAGTAATTGATTTGAATTAGCCGCTTTTTATTGAAATGGTTAAATGCTTCGTAATTTAAAATATGAAGATACATTTCTGCTGTCAACAATTGTTTAATTTCATGTTCTTCCATGCATTGCTGCCTCCTTCATTCATAAAAACTTTTATCGTTATATGGGCGTCTATCATAAAGAGAACAAGTTGGGTTTATTGCAATTTGTATCCATAAATTTAAGTTTTCAAGCACCGCTATATTTTATGTTAAAAACTTGATGTCACACCCTGATCGCGCAATTGAGGATATCCGAGCTTCCTTTGAATGGCCTTATAATGAAATATTTGAAATAGATTATTTTCAAGGAAGCGGATTTGAAACATTCACAATAATTGAATAAATGCTTGATCAAGGTGAAATGGTTATGTTTAGTCCCTAAGTGATTAGCACATAATGAGGAGGAACTTTTTTATGCTGAAGGACCTTGGGGTATTCATCCTTCTAATTTTATACCCTATCAAAACAGCAAATGCATCGGAGTCATACACAAAGAAGAGTTGAAAGAAGCTTTTGACGGTTTTTTAAATTATAGAACAGTAGAAATCAAGCAGCAGGCACTCGGGGAAACCTCATCTTCTCAAAGGCAGTATAAGACAAAAAAAGACCATTTTAATTACTTGCATTAAAAAATATAAAAATGAAATAAAAGTGATGAATTTAGACCGGCTGATTCAACTTTTGGAAGAGAATATTCAATCTATCCTATTTTTAACAAACAAGCTCAGAAAAATGGATAATGCAAAAAAATATGTACCTCTGAGTAAAATGAAAACCTATTTTGAAAAAATAATTTTAAGTGAAGCTCATAGAAAATATTACAGAGAAAAATATTTGGAAATGAAATAAAAAGCTGATAAGGCTCTTACCATCAGCTTTTTTATAAATATAAGAAAGTTATGCTATCCCCATTGTAAAGCTGACATAAATAATTCCTCCTTAACTATTTTACTTTTAAAAATCCATAAATCACCCTTTGCAAGTATAGAATTACTTTATTATACCAATTAAAGAATATTTTTGGTAGAGTTATTTTTTTCAAGCCTTATATGTTGTATGAATCTCATTTTTTTAAATGCTGAATCTTTTTCTGTAATCACATTTCCTGCATAGCTCCTCGACAACTTCTCTCCTTGAAAAACCATCGAATAGATTATTAGCTCTCTCACCCTCCACGATCTCCGAGAAAGGGGTATTATTTATGTTACCTAGATTGATGACTCCTTCCCCGTCAAGACAGCAAGGCACCACTGTTCCATCTACTAATATAGCCGCTTGATTACGAAGGCCATGACAAAAACCCTTTCCTTCATCTTCTGCTTCTTTTAAATCCGGCCATTGAAATTCATGATCCTGATTCAAATATATTCGATCTGCTATTTTGATCCCACTGCCGCGTACAAATTTTTCCTCAATTTTGTAATTCAGATTAAATTCTTTCTCAATGAGTTCAAGCACTTGACGATTTCTATTTCTTTCAAGGTTTGTCGTATTATCGCTATCTAAATTCCATAACCGTAATGATATGAGAACATTGGACTTCTCCACAGCTTCCTTTACAAAGGAAAGAATTGTCGTGACATATTCCTCCTTATTCACTGAACCCTCATGTCCATCAAAGCTATGCAGTGAGAAATTCATTTGTCTAAGTGCGGGCTTCATCATGATTTTATGCTTAGTTTTATTAATCAGTGTACCATTTGTAGTGATATTAACCTTAAAGCCTCTTTCGTGACTTAAGTCTAACAATTCATCAATCTTGGGATGGAGCAGCGGCTCACCTTTCACATGGAAATAAATATAATCTGTATGAGGTTTTATTTCATCTAATCTTTTTATAAAATCATCTGTTTTAATAAAATTTGCTTGACGTTTGGTTTGTGGGCAAAAAGTACAGGCAAGATTACATACACTTGTAATCTCAATATAAAATTTTTTGAATTTTTTCATGCATTTATCTCCATTCCTATCCTATCTGAATCCTCAGAAATTTCATTTCATGTCTATATGTATGGTAATTGATTATATAACTTGAGGCAAGGGTTTTAAAATAAAAAGAAAATTGGAAAATATCACTTAAAAAGAAAAAAACCTTTCTCAAAGTTAAACTTAGAGAAAAGGCTATATTTCGCGAATATTATATTTAAATTATTGTTGCTTAGATGCTTCAATTTCAATCGCTAATTTAATATCGTCACTGATCAGTACGCCGCCTGTTTCCAAAACTGCGTTATAGGTTAACCCATAATCACTTCTCTTAATTTTTCCTTGTCCGCTAAATCCGACTTTTTCATTTCCCCATGGGTCTTTACCGGCTCCCTCGAATACGATGGAAAACGTTTCAGCACGAGTTACGTTATGAAGCGTTACATCTCCAGTGACATCGTACTCTCCGTCACCCGTCTTCTTAATATGAGTCGATTTAAAGCTAATTTCAGGGTACTTTTCAACTTCAAAAAAATCAGCTGATCGCAGATGATTATCCCGATCCGTATTCCGAGTGTCTATACTGCTTGCATCGACAGTAAATCGAATGCTGGCGGATGTTAAATCTGCCAAGTCAGCTTCAATTTCTGCAGTAAATGTGTTAAATGTTCCTTTCACCTTCGCAATCATCATATGTTTGATCGTAAAATCGATACTGCTGTGCGTGGAATCTACTTGCCATTTGGATTTTGACATGTTATTAGCCTCCTAAAGTTAATTACTTTTATTTATTAGCTTACTTTTTTATATTCATAATGATAAATCATTTTTATGACATTGTCAAATGTATTATTCCCGTATTATGTATATGCTATGAAAAAACCGATACTACCCCGTATGGGAATATGGTCGTACCCCTGTCAAGTAGACAGATGAAAAAAGCTAAGCTGCCAGCGCGTGCCGATACTCAATCGGTGCTCGCTGTTTAAATTTTGCTTGAAACCGTTGATAGTTATAATAATAGATATACTCTTCTACAGCTTGATGAATCTCAGATTCTGACTTACACTGATTAAGATACAACTTCTCTGTTTTGAGATGCGAAA
>JAQBPR010000132.1 GCA_028287395.1 Bacilli bacterium | reverse complement strand
TTAGTCAGTACCTCTAATTCACTTCTCGATATTTTATTAAAACGATATTTATCCGATAAATCATTTAATAAATGAAAGGCTAACTCCTTCGAATCTACAATCGTACCGTCAAAATCAAAAATAGCATACTTAATCATCTTCCATCCTCCTGAGATATGATTTATATCTTTCTGAAAATTCCCCGTTTATGTACCTTTTCTATAGCTTCTTTCGAGCTTTTAACTCCCAGTTTTTTAAGCATTGAATTCACTTGATTTTTAAGCGTTGATTCTGATTTGAACAGTTTCTGTTCCATTTGTGATCGCGTGTAACCTTTTTCAACAAGCTCAAACACTTCCCTTTCTGATTGGGTTAATGGTTTTAGTTCCTCCTCATGTTTTAACCGATGATAATCTTTCAGCAATACCTCAATTGGCGAAAAAGGATGAACGGCTAGCCTAATTGCAGCAGGTATTTCCTGAAAACGTGTCTTATGAATAAAGTTGACAGCGCCTGCTGTAAACGATTGTGTAATCGTTTCATGCTCGATTAATGAAGTAAGCATAATCACTTTCACTTTTTTGATTTGACAAATTTCTGATGCAGCATAAATACCATCATAATTATTTTCCGATAAATTGATATCCATTAATATCACATCAATATCTTCTGTTTTCACTAGTTGTAAAGCATCTTCTTTATTGGAAGCCGTCCCTACAATAATAAAATCATGCTCGTTATTAAGAAAACAAGTCATTAATCTAAGCCAGTCTAGATCATCTTCTACGATCAAAATTTTAATTTTATTCATTAATTCCCCCCCAAACTAATTAAACTTAAACTCTCTTATAATTTTTTTATTAGGAAAAACGATAAAAAATGTTGTCCCTTTATTCACCTCGCTTTCAAATTTTATAGAAAGACCACTTTTCTGTAGGATGGTATAACAATAAGAAAGTCCCAATCCAAAATTCAATGTTCTGTTTTTTGTTGAAAAAAAGGGACTAAATATTTGAGATTGATTTTTCTTTTGTAATGCCCGAACCATTATCTTGAATCAATAATATGATATTTCTTTTTCTTTGGAATATTTTGATCTTAATCTCCCCGTTATTGCACATGGACTCTGCTGCATTTTTCATTAAATTCATAATTACTTCTTCAATTGTATTAATTAAATCAGTGTGGTTTCTCATCTAAGATTACTTCCTGCATTCGATTTTGAATTTTTTCAACCATTGCCAATATATAATGATCACAAAAAATAATGAAAGGAATAAAAAAATCATTACTCGTTGTCCTCCATATTTTGTTTAGGGCGCTCCAAAACGGGTTTATATGAATCTACTCCCATGCTGTGTTTGAATACCTTGTATAAAATTGAAAAAGCAAACAGATGAGCAGGTTTTTTGATGAAACTTTGAACCTCGTAAAATGTTGAGCATATTCTCGAATCTATCGAAGCCAACTCAAAAATTTGAGCCATATACCAATTTAAAAACTTTATCTTTAAAGATCTTCTTCCCGTTATATTGGGGTATCGAAGGTCTTCACTGACTGAAGCTAACCAAGCTACATCAATAATCTTCGAAACTTTCTTAAAATAATAATCGGAAAAATTTCTAAAGGTGCTTTTACGAAATAATAGTTCATCCAGTAATTCGCTTTCCATTGCTGCCACACACATGCCTTGAGCATATATAGGATTAAAACTGCATAGTGCATCTCCAACTACCACCAAATTAATCGGTAACTTCGATGAACGTTCATAATATCTTCTTAAATTAGAGGGAAATCTATGAGTGGAAACAGAGGATAGCGGAGATTGGTTACGAATAATGTTATAAATGTCCGGTCGATCCAAACTTTTCACAAATTCTAAAAAACCTTCATTGGTATGAGCAGGGTAATTACCTAATAACCCTACAATACCAACTAACCATCGATTTCCTTCAATTGGATAAATGACACCCATTTTCGTCCCATTCGGAGCCTTTGGATAAATGGACATAACTGAAAAATCATACTCTTGTGATCTTGGAAATACCTGGCTTGAATATCCAATATCTATTTCTAATTTTTCTTCATTAATCTTTGGGTATCCTTCGGATTCCAGCCATCCAGGAACTTTTGTATTACGTCCACTAGCGTCTATAACTAGATCCGCATGCAATTTTTCAAAGGCACCTTGTTGATTTTTCAAAAGCACACCCAACACTTCATTTTTTTTTCGATCAATTATTAATTCATTTACTTCATATTTTTGCATAAAAAATATATTTGATAGCTGCAACAACCTACGTCTGATATGATGTTCTAAAAAGGGTCTGCTCATAAAATGATTGGTTACCTTGGTTTTACAACGCAATTTCCAAGAACCGTAATGAAAAAAACATAAATCCTTTGTTCCAAATTTAAAAATTTCTTTATTGATTTCTTCGTAAAACCCAGGAAAATATTTGGATATGATCATTTCACCCTTCATATTCATTATGTGAGCTTGCCGATCATGAGGTACCCCTTTACGATATACTGGATGTTCTGGTATATTATCTTTTTCAAGAATGGTGACCTTTTCAAAATGTCCTGATAGCACTTTAGCTGCTAACATACCGGACATGCTACCTCCAATTACAATAGCGTGTTTATGTAATTTCAATACATTTGACATTTCAAAAAGCCTCCATTTAATATCAAACGTTCACTTCGATTTCTTTAAATTGTAACCTCGTTTCGCAAGATTGTCTATTTAATCCGCAAAATAACGTAATTTTATGGACGATAATTTCGTTATATTGCAACAACATGCATTATTAAACGCATCGTTTATTCCCGCACCCGTAACTAAACACACTTTTCCAGCAAATAGATCTTTCATGATAAAGTAATTTCATATATTTTGTAAAATTTTGTTCCGCAATAAATTGCGAGTGCTTCCCGAAACTCATTTTCAAAGTCAGCCCGTAAACTTTTAAAAAACCGACAAGCTTTTGGGGCTCCGTGGTCATACCCCTGTCAAGTAGACAGATGGAAAAAGCTAAGCTGCCAGCGCGTGCCGATACTCAATCGGTGCGCGCTGTTTAAATTTTGCTTGAAACCGTTGATAGTTATAATAATAGATATACTCTTCTACAGCTTGATGAATCTCAGATTCTGACTTACACTGATTAAGATACAACTTCTCTGTTTTGAGATGCGAAA